>JAJFHI010000454.1 GCA_021775715.1 Hyphomicrobiaceae bacterium
CGAAACCGGAGATCTCATGCTAACGGCAAAGCAGAAAGACTTGTTGCTGTTCATCAATCAGCGAATGCAGGAAACCGGCGTGCCGCCCTCATTCGACGAGATGAAGGACGCGCTGGACCTCAAATCCAAGTCTGGCATCCACCGCCTCATTACTGCACTCGTGGAGCGTGGGTTCATCCGCCGCCTGCCTCACAGAGCGCGCGCTATTGAAGTCATCAAGCTTCCAGATAATGCCGGCCAAATGCCGAAACCAACCGCTGGCGGCTTCCAGCCAAGTGTTATCGAAGGTGGAAACGGCAAGTCGAATAATGTGCAACAATTAGGCCCGTCCTCGATGCCGCCTCCAGTTGCTGTCGACCCAGGCGCCTTGACCATACCGCTTATGGGTCGGATCGCGGCTGGTGTGCCGATCAGCGCCATCCAGGACCACACCAGCGATGTTGTATGCCCGCCCGATATGCTGGGTAAGGGCGAACATTACGCGCTCGAAGTCCACGGCGATTCGATGATCGAAGCCGGCATCAACGATGGCGATACCGTCATTATCCAGCGTTGCAGCTCGGCCAACAACGGCGACATCGTCGTCGCTCTCGTCGAAAAAGAAGAGGCCACGTTGAAGCGTTTGCGCAAGAAGGGCAGCACGGTTGCTCTTGAGGCAGCAAACGCGGCGTATGAAACACGCATTTTCGGCCCCGACCAAGTTGAGGTCCAGGGCAAATTGGTTGGACTTATTCGCCGGTATTAATCGGAATCAATATGAAGTCGGACGTATCAGCGGGTCGTGGCGCTTTGTCCACGTTGTGACCTGTGCCGCGATCCTTGGCTGAAGTCGCGGACCCTGTCTCTCTTTTGTTTGTATTGCGTGTTCTCTGGCGCCTTTGTGCGCGCTCGGTCCATGGCCGTAGCCCGCGGAACTGGGCAACTGTCTCAACGCGCATGCGCATTTTCAGCAGCGCTTTTTGCGAACCGGACCCCATCCCGGCTACTGTCATGGCGCCACCAATCGTGTCGGCCTGCGTCGTCCCGTCGGTCGCCGGCGCCTCTCCCTCGGCGTGCTCAAAATATATCGCGTGCGCCCCTTCGCGACGAAGCGTTTTTGCATCGATTACGAGCCGGGTATGACGCTGGTTTTGCTCAAGCATTGAAACGGCTCGCGTTGTCAGACTTTCAGCGGTGCCTCCACGGCACCGCTTCGGTAATGTACGCTGAGCGATGATAATCTGGGCTGTCTGGCAGTCTTCACGCAACGCTGAGGTATCTCGGACGACAGCGATCTTTCGATCTGCGACGCGGGCAATGCAACCTGATGGGTCACAACGAAATGGGCCTTGTCTGCCACCAACCCCTCGGCCTGTTTTTGGGCCGCCACCTATCTTCCTACGAGCGGACGCCGGTCGCGACGCGCGTGTGCCGCGCCTTATCGTTATCGTGACCGCAGTCGCTTGTTCGGGGTCGCGGACATCGCCATCACGTTCCAACCACCGTTCGAGTGCGAATGTACTGCGGCTTTGGCTCAACGCTGACAACTGTCCACTTGCACCGCGGACCGCAATCACCCGCCCATCACGCCCAACGAGCACATCAGGGCGGGGCATGCCCGGCGCCAACAACACTCCCGCGGCAACAGCCGCCAATCCAAGCAGGCGCCAGCGCGTAGCCATCAACGCTAGCCACAACCCGCCCATAAACATCAACATGAACGCATAGGCTGGAAATGCAGGGACCGCTGCGACGGCGCCGGGAAGACTTGAGACCCATCGCGCAACATCCGTCATGCCGTCGATGCCAAACCCCATCACCTGCAACACCCCCGCCTCAACACCGAACGGCATCAGCAGCAACGTCGCCAAAGCCGCCGGCATGACGATCAGGTTCGTCAATGGAACAGCCAGCACGTTGGCCACCACGGCCAACTGCTGCGACGTGTGAAAATGATAGGCGGCAATGGGTGCCACCGCGCCGCCTGCCAGCACCGTCGACATAACAATACCGCCGAAAAACAGACCGGCCTTGGTGATGACGCCCGGCGGTCTGTCAGGGCCTCCCAGGCGCAGACGTCGACTGTACCGCCACGTTGTGAACCCTTCATATCCAGCTATCAACCCAACGACGGCTGCAAACGACATTTGGAAACCAGCATCAAGAACGCTTTCGGGAAACAGCACCAAGAGCAGCAAGGCGGCGGCGGCAACGTTGCGCAAAGCGAGCGCTGGCTGGTCCAGCAGAATGGCAATAAACATCACTGCGATCATGACAAACGAGCGCAATGTCGCAAACGTACCGCCGGAAATCATCAGGTATCCAAGCGCGCCGAAGATCGCAGCGACTGCCGCCCACTTCTTGATGGCAAAGCGCAGTGCGAATACTGGTAATGCGGCCAGCAAAAATCTGACGGCAAAAAAGATCGCGCCCCCCATGATCGCCATGTGCAGGCCCGAAATCGATAGGATGTGAAACAGACCGGAGTTACGAAAAGCCTCATTGGTATCTTCCGACAGGCCTGCGCGCTCGCCCGTAATCAAGGCTGCAGCAATCGCACCGGTTTGACCCGGCAGCGTGTCCTGCACGCGCTTACTGATCCATTGTCGAAGCCTGGCAATGCGAACGGTAAACGTCGGCGAAGAAGCCGCGTCGAAATTGGATGGGGGCAGCACCTCAATCGGGCTCGCAGCAAATCCCAGCCCGCCAAGCTGTTTGAAATAGGCCCAGCGCGCGAAGTCGTAGCCGCCTGGCACCACCGGACCCGGCGGCGGCGACAAACGGGCTTTGAAACGCACCCGCATGCCCGGCAGAAGGTCGGCGCGGACTTTGCGCGTTTGGATGCGCACACGCGCCGGTGTCTGATTGGAGCTAAGTCCTTCGATCGCGTCAACATTGATGACAAAGCGTTGCCCGCCGGTCTCCTTCACCTCCACATGGCGCAAAACGCCTGTAACCGTCGCCCGCCCGCCCCACTCCGAAACAATCGGCGCGCGCACCCATTCCGTGCGCAGCTTGGCGGCAACAAACCCTGAGACCGCCCCCAGCACAATGGCGGCCACAACACTGACCACCGTGCTCCGGCGAGGCAGCGCTAAAGCCAAAATTGCCAGGACAGAAA
>JAJFHI010000455.1 GCA_021775715.1 Hyphomicrobiaceae bacterium
AACACGAGGTTTACACGGTTCTGGTCAAGTTCGATGACCTGGGGCTGCACATTGGCAGCAAACAGACCCTGGCGCCGATAAACATCAAGAATGCGCTGCACGTCGGACTGAACCCGGGCGCGCGTGTAGATTGAACGTGGCTTTGACCGCACTTCGCTCACCAGCGCGTCGTTCTCGACCTCACTGTTACCTTCAAAAACGACCTGAGAGATGATGGGGTTTTCCACCAACGCCACGATAACGACGCCACCACCCTCTGGGTAAATCTGCACGTCCGAGAACAGCCCCGTCGCAAACAGTGCGCGCAGAGACCGATCAACAGCGCCTTCATCATAGGCGTCGCCAACGGAGAATTGGAGATAGGATCGGACGGTTTCCGGCTCAACGCGGCGGTTGCCCGTCACGCGAATATCGTTCACCACACCTTGCGCCTGTGCAACCGAAATACCGCCAGCAACGTCAACTATGCCGACCATCGGAACGACTAGTGCAAGCCATAAGAACAGCCGCATACGTCCAAGGCTTTGGTACCAAAACTGACCCATCATGTGAGGATGAGACCCTTCAAGTTTGCCGACCCCCCAAAATTCACTGTTATCCGTGTCGGCTACGGACGCAGCTTATAGTTGCACATCAAAGATTATACACGCTGTTCAACGAAAACTTTAATTGAACAGCGGATCCCTAGTCCCAATCCGTGATGCGTCACTCTTCATATTTAACGATTCAGCAACTATTGTGGAAGTGGCAAGAATACGTCACAGCCCTAAATTCCAACCCGTTCATTAGCTAGGCCAGGACAGCCATTTCTGTAGGATTGGCAAGTCGTTGAAGGTGACAAATACCATCAACGAAAGCACAACAGCCAAACCGATTCGAAATCCCAACTCCTGAGTCCGCTCGCTTAATGGACGCCGCCGAATCGCTTCGATCGCATAGAACATCAGGTGTCCGCCATCGAGCAGTGGAATCGGGAACAAATTGATCAATCCGATGCTGACGGAGATGAGTGCGATAAATTGAACAACGTATTCAGGGCCGAGCTGCGCCACTTTGCCCGATACGTCGGCGATCCGAATGGGCCCACCGAGTTGAGATGCATCCTGGCGCCCGCGAACCACATCAAAGAGATAAGTCAGCGTGCCGGTAGCAATGTCCCAGGTTTGCACCACTCCTGACTGAAGCGCCTCAATAGGCCCAAGGCGGACATGGCTGATTGTGGCGGTGTCCCGAGAAACCTGAATGCCGATCACGGCCCGGCGGTGTTTTCCGGCAAGCTTGTTATCAAATTCTCGCAGTTCCGGCTTCACAATCAGGGTCAATTCCGAGCCTGCACGGTCAATACGGAACTCCAACGAGCGTTCGGGACTGGTGCTGACGATGTGCTGGAGCGTCTTGAAACTATCGATCTCACGGCCCTGGATGGCGAGAACCAAGTCGTCCTTCTTGAACCCGGCCGTCTCAGCCGGCGTTCCGGCGACAACCTCACCCACGCGGGGCTCTACCTTGGACTGTCCGAATACCAGAAACATCCCCGTGAAAATCGCGATTGCAAGCAGGAAATTCGCAGCCGGACCCGCCGCCACGACGGCCGACCGTTTCCATACCGGCTTTAGATGAAACGAACCTTCGCGCTGTTCCGGCGTCATCGATGCAATAGCTTCCGGCGACGGCGTTGAGGCCGCACCTTCGTCATCAATGAACTTGACGTATCCACCAAGCGGCAGCAACGCAATCCGCCAACGCGTGCCGTGGCGGTCGTTAAACCCATAGATTTCCTTGCCAAAACCGATTGAGAAGGTCTTCACGGCGACACCACACCAGCGCGCGACCAAAAAATGGCCAAGTTCGTGAATAAAGACGACGACGGATAAAACGACCAGGAATGCCAAGGCAAACGTGAAAAAGTTCGCAACGACGGTCATGCAGCAAGCGCTCCTAAAAAGTTTCTGCGTCGGGATTACAACCCTGAACAAACACCGGGTTCTCAAAATTGACGCGAAATGTGTGTCACGGCACCAGTGATTAGGCCAACCGTACGATAACTTCAAACACGACTTAATGCGTGATGATGGCAGCTGCCAGGCATCGGGCCGCGGCATCGACGCCCAGAACTTCCGAAAGCGTATCGCACTTGGTCATCAGCCCTTCCTTTTCGGCAGATTCGCAACACAAAGCGACTGTTTTCACGATGTCCACAAATCCGATGCGGTTTTCAAGGAACGCGGCAACCGCCACTTCGTTAGCGGCATTCAGAATTGCAGGTGCTGCTCCGCCCCGCGCCATGGCTTCACGCGCCAGCCTGAGGGCTGGGAATCGGTCTTCATCCGCCGCCTCGAATGTCAGCGTCGCGATCTCGGCGAGATACAGTCGCTTGGTTGGCGTTGGCATCCGCCCTGGCCAAGCAAGCGCCAGGGAAATCGGCGTGCGCATATCTGGGGATGCCATCTGCGCCAACACAGAGCCATCGCAGTAGCTAACGAGGCAGTGCACAATCGATTGCGGATGGACAAGAACCTTTAATTGCTCAGGCGTCACGGGGAACAGATGCCAGGCCTCGATCAATTCGAGCCCTTTGTTCATCATCGTCGCGGAGTCGATCGAGATCTTCGCACCCATCGACCATGTCGGATGCGCAAGAGCTTCGGCACGCGTGACATTTTCAAGCTGCTCTTTGCTGTAGGTTCGGAATGGCCCGCCCGAGGCAGTCAGCGTAATCGCATCAATCGTTTCCGGTGCTGCGGCAAGCAATGTTTGGAAGGCTGCCGAATGTTCGCTATCAACCGGTAGCAGCTCAGAGCCGCACCGCTCAACTTCACTCATAAAAGCCTGTCCCGCTGAAACGAGACACTCCTTGTTGGCAAGCGCCACACGGCGTCCCTGTCGCACAGCGGCAAACGTTGGACGCAGTCCGGCAGCGCCAACAATCGCAGCAACAACGCAATCAGCCGGCATCGAGGCTGCGGCATCGAGCGCATCGGCTCCGGCGGCAGCTTCAATGCCAGTCCCTGCAAGTGCTGTCGCGAGCACCTGATACTGATCCGGATCCGCAACAACCGCGATTTCAGCGCGATGACGTTTGGCAAGTTCTGCGAGCTGTTCGGCATTGGTGTTGGCTGTCAGCGCCACGACTTGGAACTGGCCACCACTACGACCAACGATATCGAGCGTGCTGGTGCCGATCGATCCGGTCGCCCCGAGAACAGAAATCCGCCGCACCGGTTCACCCCCACGTCTAATAGCAGAGGCATTTTCCGGCCTCTCTGGGTCGCATGTGGCAACGGTTGGCAAGCTCATGTTCTTTACCTGTTACTCGTATCTGTATCGCCGCGCCGTGTGCATCGGTTGCAAAGTGTAAGCGCTTTTGCGAGCCAGGCTCCAGACGTATGTTTCAGATTAGCGCCCTAACACCACTCAACTCGGGCAATGAACCGCCACCTAGCCACCAAAGAACAACGCGCGAGCCGGCGCGTTGGGGTCCAGAATCAAAGCCAAAATGCCCGCGCAGGCAAGCACAGCAACGATGCTATCGAGACGATCCATAAATCCGCCGTGACCGGGAATGAGACCGCTAACATCTTTGACGTTGAAGTGGCGCTTCAACGCAGATTCAGCGAGATCCCCTAATTGCGCAACACCACCAAGTACCAATGCCGTCAGCGCAGCGGTGACAACCACGCCACCTGTAACGAATTCCGCAAAGAGTGCGCCTGCAACGGCGCTCCCGACAACAGCACCCAAAAAGCCAGCCCACGTTTTGTTGGGGGACAATTCGGGCCAGAGTTTCGGACCGCCTACAACCCGGCCCGAGACATAGGCCGAGATATCGCTGACCCAGACTACGAGACAGACAAACAACACGGCAAGAAAACCAAGCGGCTCGTCATTGCGCAACCAAATCAGGGCAACTGACGGAAAGCCGACATAGATCACACCTGCAGCCGACAAAAGCGCGTGACGGCCCTGCGTCAGCAAAAACACAATGACGGCACCGATAACAAGCCCAATCAAGCCCAGCGCCGGTGTGCCGTAAGCTGCGGCAAGGGTGCCGAAGCCTGCCGATGCAGCATGGACGATAAATGCAATGTCATGATCGATGCTTCGAACCAGCCGGCTCCATTCCCACGACATCACGATCGCGACAGCAGCAATGAAAATGGCAAACGGCCAGGAGCCGATCCATAACAAACCAAGCGTGACGAGGGCCAACACCAATCCCGACAACACACGGGATTTCAACTCCTGGGAGTCAAAGTTTGATTGAGGCGCAGTGGATCTCGGGTCATCCTTTGGACCGGGCATTTCCGTATGTCGTGCGGACTTGTCGCTCATAGTCTCCTTCACCCCGTCGACTGACGGGTGACACCACCATAGCGCCGATCACGCGCGTGAAACTCTGCCACTGCCTGCTCAAGGTGCTCACGGCCAAATTCGGGCCAAAACACATCAAGGAAAACAAACTCGGTATAGGCCAGTTGCCACAATAGAAAGTTTGATAAGCGCAGTTCCCCGCTCGTGCGGATAAGAAGGTCGGGGTCAGGAACACCTCGCGTATCAAGGGCCTGACCAAGACGCTCAGCGTCGACGTCTTCCGGAATAAGTCGGCCCGCGGCAACATCTTCCGCAAGAATCCGCGCGGCTTTCGCGATTTCTGCCCGCGCTCCATAATTGAAGGCGATCACCAGGTTGAGGCCGGCATTGCCGCGCGTGAGTTCACAGCCCTCGTCGATCAATGTCAGCAACTCAGGGTCGACGCCGGACCGTTCACCGATGATGGAAATATGAACGTTAGCTTGATGCAGCTCTGCCAGATCGCGCCGGATGAACCGCTTCATCAACCCCATCAGATCCTGCACTTCTTCGTCAGGACGAGACCAGTTTTCTGACGAAAAGCTGTAGATCGTAAGATATGAAATTTCCAACTCGATCGCAGCTTGGACCGTTCGGCGAACAGCATCGACGCCTTTTTGGTGGCCAACCCGGCGAGGCAGCCCACGCTCGGCCGCCCAGCGCCCATTGCCGTCCATGATGATGGCAATATGGGCGGGCGCCGCCGGGGCCCCAGTCGGCCCGTTTTTCAAGTTGTCTGCCACGAACGATGCACTCTTGCTGCCAATAGAAACGATATCGTCAACACGACTTGCAACCCCAAAC
>JAJFHI010000456.1 GCA_021775715.1 Hyphomicrobiaceae bacterium
GGAATCGAACCCTGACATTGCCTGTTTCCAGGAAATCAAAAGCGTCGACGAGAACTTTCCATCCGCCGTCTTCGAAGACCTCGGCTACAACGTTGCGACACACGGGCAGAAGGGGTTTAACGGCGTCGCCATTCTGTCAAAACTGCCGTTCGACGAGGTAACACCGCGCTTGCCGGGTGACGACGAGGATGTGCAGGCACGCTATCTCGAAGCGTCGTTTTCAACGGAAAGTGGCAGCCTGAAAGTCGCCTCGCTCTATCTTCCGAACGGCAATCCGCTTGGCACGGAAAAGTTTACTTACAAACTTGCGTGGATGGCGCGCCTCGAAGACCACATCAAACTTTTGCTCGGAGAGGAAACACCTTTCATCCTTGCAGGCGATTACAACGTTATTCCCGAGCCACGTGACGCCAAACGGCCTGAGGTTTGGACGGGCGACGCGCTATTTCAACCTGAAAGCCGGGAGCAATATCAGCGCTACCTCGGCTACGGACTAACCGACGCCGTCCGCGCGTGCATTCCCGATGACGGCACCTTCACGTTCTGGGACTACCAGGCGGGAGCCTGGAACAAAAACAACGGCATCCGCATCGACCAATTGCTGATGTCACCTGACGCCGCCGACATGCTACAGCGCGCCAACATCGACCGCGAAACCCGCGGCTGGGAAAAGCCGTCGGATCACGTGCCGGTGTGGGTGGAGATTGGTTGATACAAAAAAGACCGGCGGATTTTACCGCCAGTCTTAAATTGTCTCGTAACCTGTATATATTCGGAGAACCTACCGCTCCAGTGGATCACCGCCAACGTCTTCTGCGCCGACACCGCGCATACTGAAGCCGCTGTCAGCGCCGCCGCGCATGACGTCGGGTGTCTTCTTGCGGCGCGCTTCGATTGATGGCGCCTCTTTGGCAATCTCGGTTTTGTTCAGCATCGGCAGAGCTTCACCGTTGGAACAGGTGCGGACCGGCTGAGCATCGAGGAGACCAAGGCCTGAACGATGGCGCTCTTCGGCGCGTGGCTTACGGCCAAAGCGGCTGTCCCATTCCGCAACCATGCCCGAGACTTGCTCGCGCACACCAGTGGGCGCACCGCAGTAGATGTTTTGATAAATATCCTCAATCCACACGCGATCTTCCGGCAATGCGTTTTTAACCGCGACCGAAATCAATGCCAGTGCCTGAACCTGATCCTGTTTGACGTTTCTACCACGCCAATAAAGGTCCGCCAGAAACGCCTGGGCGCCAGGATGGCCGCGTCGTGAAAGCTTTGCCAGCAAATGCAGGCCAAGCTTGACGTCCGTCGGCACGCCATCACCGATAATTCGCATTTTGGACAGTTCGAACTGTGCGTCCTCACTGGAGAAAAATACGGCGGCGTGATGTAGGTAGTCAGCCGCACGCTTCGGGTTTGCAGCCAAACCGATAGGCTCAAGACCATCGCGCATGTAACGCGCCAACTTGACCAGACTGTCGGCAACATAAGGCGCATGTCGCCGGTCTTCCGGGTCAATGTCGGTGTAGTCATTGGCGATCTTTTGGTACAGCAGATACGCGCGCGAGTGATCCGTGTGGGCACTGGCGTTATTGCCGTAGAGGCGCGCGAGGTAATACTGGGCGAAGAAGTTGTTTTCTTTCGCCGCATATTCCAACGCCGGAATCGCAATTTCATAGTAGCCACCAACGTACGCGCTGATGCCCTGCTCCATGGCCGTGTCAACGGACTGGAATTTTGTGGACGCCGCGTTGGCGGGTACAGCCGCTAGGCCGCAAACCGCCGTAAACGCGATCGCCGTTAGTGCTCCCAACCCGCGATGGCAGGCTTTGGCACGTTTATATGTCTGCGTAGCAAACAACTTCTGCTTTTCCTCCAGCATGGGTCACAGCTCCATAACGAGCGGGACCGACTTGATCGGCAAACTTCCGCAACACCCCGCTTTGATGGGGGTTGGCTGGCAGCTTCCACGTCTTACGCCGCTCAGCGAGTTCTTCGTCCGAGACTTCCAAATCGAGTGTGCCGTTTTCGGCATCGATCGTGATGATGTCGCCGTTCTTGATCAGGCCGATCGGGCCACCTTCTGCGGCTTCCGGGCCAACATGACCAATGCAGAAACCGCGCGTGGCACCTGAGAACCGGCCATCCGTGATCAATGCAACTTCGTCACCAGCGCCCTGGCCGTAGAGTGCTGCTGTCGTCGACAGCATCTCGCGCATACCCGGGCCGCCCTTTGGGCCTTCGTAACGAATGACGATCACTTCGCCTTTTTCGTATTGCTTGGCTTCAACGGCTGCGAATGCATCCTCTTCACATTCGAAGACGCGCGCGGGACCTGAGAATTTCAGACTGTGAAGACCGGCAACTTTCACGATCGCACCATCTGGCGCCAACGTTCCTTTGAGGCCAACAACGCCTCCTGTTGGAGAGATGGGGTTTGATGTTGGGTAAACAACCCTTTGATCTGTATTGAAAATAACGCTTTCTAGGTTTTGCTCAATGGTTTTGCCCGTAACCGTCAGGCAGTCACCGTGCAGATAGCCACCCTCAAGCAGTGCCTTCATGATCTGTGGCACGCCGCCGATATCGTAAACGTCCTTAGCGACGTACTTGCCGCCTGGCTTCAGGTCGGCGATGTACGGCGTTTTTTTGAAGATCTCAGCGACATCGAACAGATCGAAATCAAGCCCGATTTCATTGGCCATGGCCGGAAGATGCAGCGCCGCATTGGTCGAGCCACCGGTGGCAGCAACAATCACTGCCGCGTTCTCGAAGGCTTTTCGCGTTGCGATGTCGCGCGGACGGATGCCATCAGCAAGCAGACGCATCACGGCTTCGCCACTCTGCACCGCATAGCTATCACGCGCGAGGTCTGGCGCCGGTGCTCCGGCAGAACCTGGCAACGCCAAGCC
>JAJFHI010000457.1 GCA_021775715.1 Hyphomicrobiaceae bacterium
GCGCACACGTACCTGGCGGCGTAAACTCTTCCAGTGAAACAACAACGCCGCCTTGCCGGACGCTAAAAGCTCCACACCCTTCTGGCTTTCGAAATTGGTGTAAAATACAAACCCGCGCGCTGAAACCTCTTCACCGTCGAGACCTTTCAGTAGGACCACGCGTACGTTCGGCATACCGCTGCCATCGACCGTTGCCAGAGTCATGGCGTTCGGATCATTGACCTCCGACCACTGCGCCTCCGCCAGCCATTTCTCGAACACGGCAATGGGATCATCTGCATCTGTGAAATCGGACGTTGGCATCAAGGGGCTCCTGCTCATCTTTGACATCGCTCTACTTGTCTCCGAAGTCGTCATGTTGCGTGGACCACTTACAAAATCTGAAGACCGCATTCGAATCGAGACAACCGGGACAAGCGTTCAGGGCGTTTTAACGTTTACCAGCCACACTGACCATAGCGAGATGTCTAGCCCTGTTGGCAAACTGGCATCCTGGTTTTTGTTTTTTTGTTGCGTTGTACAGTCAGAGTGAGCGTTATGAGTTCAAATTATTCGACACTACCGTTAGCTGTTGCAACGGTAACCGGGTTCGTTTTTGTTGCTTCCATATTCATCTCGAGCAACGCCCTTTATGCCGCTGAGCGCGCTGAGAGCAAGCTCGCAAAGCCCTGCGCCTGCGACGACAAATCCTCCTGGTCGACAACGGTGTTCGCCGATCTCGACCGAATTGCCCCGAAGAGAACCCGCCGGCCAACCCCTCGACCTGATTCCGGCGACAGGATTGCTGCCCTCGAAACTGTTCAGTATGCGCTGTCAGAAGTCGGCGATGGGTCCAGCTACGTCTGGCATCGTGGCCACGGAAAACTGTCCGGTATCATCCGGCCGACGGCGTCCTTCAAAGACGCCACGGGTAAAGTCTGCCGCCACGTCATGGTGATGCTGACGTCTGGCAAGCGAACCAAAAAGACGGAAGCCATTGCCTGCAGGCTGAAATCTGGCATCTGGCAGCTAGATGGCTAGATGGCTAGCCTCGATACAAAGCCCCTGTCCTCCCAGGGACAACGTGCCAGGGCATCTCACCCCCAGTATTTGCAGGGTTCCGCAGCGCTTGCCGCAGCAAATTTGGGTGGAGAAAGTCGCCTAATTGGCACCATATGCCTAGACTTATCCGCTCGAGACCACCAGCCAACTAGACCCCCCGATGCTTTTGTGTAGGATGCCGCGCGATACCAAGCAGTCCAAGCACGGAAGGCACGACTACATGAG
Source organism: Hyphomicrobiaceae bacterium (assembly GCA_021775715.1). Lineage (GTDB taxonomy): Bacteria > Pseudomonadota > Alphaproteobacteria > Rhizobiales > Hyphomicrobiaceae > JAJFHI01. Next base: position 1,267 of record JAJFHI010000457.1, read on the forward strand.
CGACGGCGCAACCAACTCCAGCGCATCTCAGGGAACACTGATGGCGGGCAAGCGTGGCCTGATCATGGGTGTGGCCAACAACCGCTCAATTGCCTGGGGAATTGCAAAGGCCTGCGCCGAACACGGCGCCGAAATTGCCTTTACGTACCAGGGTGATGCACTCAAAAAACGCGTCGAACCGCTCGCGGCCTCAATCGGCTCATCCCTTGTGCTGCCCTGCGATGTCACGGACGCGGCCTCGATGGACAAGGTCTTTGCCGAGCTTGAGAAGACCTGGGGCAAACTTGACTTCGTTGTCCACGCCATTGCGTTTTCAGATAAGAATGAGCTTGATGGCCGCTATGTCGACACATCGGAAGCCAACTTCCACCAGACAATGTTCGTCTCCTGCTATTCGTTCACAGCGATCGCCCAACGCGCGGAAAAGCTGATGAGTGAGGGCGGCTCACTGATTACGCTGACATACTACGGTGCTGAAAAAGTCATGCCGCATTATAACGTCATGGGTGTCGCCAAGGCAGCGCTTGAGGCCAGCGTCCGGTATCTTGCCGCAGACCTTGGAGCCAACGGCATTCGCGTCAACGCGATCTCGGCTGGCCCAATCAAAACTCTGGCCGCATCCGGTATTTCCGATTTCCGCTACATTCTGAAGTGGAACGAATACAACTCGCCACTGCGCCGCAACGTTACGATTAATGAAGTCGGCAGCTCAGGCCTTTACCTGCTGTCTGATCTCTCCAAAGGCGTCACTGGCGAAGTGCACCATGTTGATGCCGGATATCACGTCCAGGGCATGAAAAACGAAGACGCGCCCGATATAACGGTTCCGCAGAAAACCGAAAGCTGATTTCGGACTTTTGAATTGACTGAGTTCACCTGCCGACAACACCTGACTGAGGCGCTCTCGTGCGTGATGGTTTAACCCTCTACTGTATTCGCCACGGCGAAACGGCTTGGAACAAAGAAGGCCGTTACCAGGGCCAACACGACATTCCTCTCAACGACACCGGTCGGGCACAGGCCAGCAACAACGGCCAAAAGCTCCTCCGTTTCGGGCTTGATTGCGGCACTGTCGATTTTGCTGCAAGCCCGTTAGGGCGCGCGCGGGAAACGATGGAGCGAATTCGCGCAGAGCTCGGCCTTGCGCAAGACACCTACACAACCGACGCGCGGCTTAAGGAAGTTCACTACGGGGTGTGGGAAGGCCAGTTGCTTGCGACACTTTCTGAGACTGATCCAGACGGCTTGGCTGCTCGTCGTGCCGATCCACTCAATTGGCGCGCAGCGGAAGGGGAAAGTTATGCCGATCTGTTGGAACGAACTATCTCATGGCTCGAGACGGTGACGCGCGACACCGTCGTTGTCACACATGGCGGTGTAACACGCGTGCTGCGTTGTCATACGTTGGGACTTGATCCGAAAACACTGCTTGACCTTGAAGTTCCGCAAGACCGCATCCTGGTACTAAGAAATGGCCACATGGAGTGGCTGTCATAGACAGCTAGCGCTTGGTGATATCGGACGTCTTCTTGTTAAACAAAGCAGATGTGTAGGGCCGCTTCGGAAAGACGCGGCGCACGGGCGGAACAATCGTTGCACGAAGCTCCGGTGCTGCCGTCTTGTCATTGGACGAGGCTCTCGGAACATCTTGCACGTCTGCCGGAAGTGCAGCTGAACGTGACAATGGCAACGGCATATCATCGGCCAAGGCAATGTGGTCAGTGGCAAACACAACCGCCAGTGCGATGCCCAATCCTGCAACAAAGCTCATTGTATTTTTGTCTTGCATGGTCGTTGAGGTCTGTCGGTTGTTGATGTGGGCACCCCAGAGTGCAAACGAGGCCGTCAAATCACAAGAACTGGCAAATGTTAGCGTTAGCGGCCCACATTGGCCACCCCAGAGCAGGGCGCCGCAAAATACGCCAAAAACGCCGCTCAAAAAAGCAAGAAGGGCTGGAACAGCGGCAGCTCCAACCCTTCCGACACTATTCAGGACCTCTCGAGATAGTTGCTCAGACCATCAGGAGAACCCCCGGTTTGTCAGACCGCAAGCGTCCGCTGCAGGAAGCAGCCGACCCTAAAACGATCCGTTACATTCAACGAACGCAAACACCGAAAAAACGGTGTCGACATTTTTGCGCGCTCCCCGATTACAGGTCGTTGCGCCCTTGTAGCGCGTGCGCCGGTCCCTCAGGATCGCGGTCGCGGTGTTACCTGCAATGCATTCGGAGTTGCCTATGCCCCCCAGGATTGACTCAGGTTGCATAAGAATCACACAATACTCCCACTGACTAAAGCGGTTCGCAGGACCTCTGTCACTTAGTTTGCCGCACCTCGACGCCTTGCCGCATGTCAGGCAGCACCGTAAGAGTCTTTTCGATCACACATTGCACAATAGGTTGCAGACGCGACACTGATCATCTCTCGTCCGCCACCGAGAAGCAGGCCACAAAAGTCTAATGTCACATAATACGTTCGGGCACCTCTTCCGCGTCACCACCTGGGGTGAGAGTCATGGCCCCGCAAT
>JAJFHI010000458.1 GCA_021775715.1 Hyphomicrobiaceae bacterium
CAACTTTGTACACTGCTGCAGCAACTCGAAGTGCTGCCGGATGACAGGTTCCTGCATTAGGAGGTCTTTGATTTCGGCGCGTGAAACTACACCGGGTGCTAGCAGGTTGACGCATCGTGCACTTAATCGCAGCGCGATGTTTGACGTGCACAACTCCGGAGAAAACGCGTAGGTGGCGATGGAGCTGCCGGTAATCTGTGCCACCGTAACGCCCGGCTTGTTGGCGCGCGTCAGACCGTTTGATAGCGCAAGTACGGTGCGTCCCCACGCGACGCCAATGATATCGTCGTCGTCTATATGCGGTTCGATGATGCGTGCGCCGAACCTGCCGATCCGCTCATAGAGGGGGGCGTCACCGCCTTCGGTGGGCAAAATATGGCATTCCGAGAGGCCCGTTTTTTTCACCAACTTGGCCGCAAGGTCCGACACTTTCATGCGCGCTGTGTCGATCGTGATGTTGACGATGTCTTCGTCGCGCGCTCGTTGCAGCAAGTTGAACACCGACGCCCGCGACAGGCCGAGGTGTTGGGCGATCTCATCCTGTTTCAGCCCTTGCTCATAATAGAGCCATGCGGTCCAAAACACAGGATCGGCCCGGAATTGCGTTGGCAAAACCGTGCGCAGCGGTGGGGAACCTCGTTTTTTGTCGGATGTTCTTGTTGTCATTGCGGCGATTCCAGCGGCTGAAATTCAGGGCGTTTGCTGCTTGGTTGCAGGACTCTAGGACCCCTGGAGGGCATCGTACAGTGGAAAATTGGCATATGTCAGTGTGATATAAAAAATGCCATTGACATGATTTCGTCAAGGGTCACTATGGCGTTCAGGCATGTCGGGGTGGATTGAAGGTGCAATGGCGTTGATGCCTGCGAACGCGGCGTCCCACGAATATATCGTTGAGAGCAATCCGTCGTCTTTGATCGGTGCGGTCGTTTTCTGTCGCCTGGAATATCCGGATGCTCGGTGAGGGCACGACACGGTGATTGGCCGCGGCGCATCCGAGCAAAACTCGAATTTACAATCAGATTAAGAGAAAGACAGTTCTATGGCACACATAGGCGACTTGGTTGCTGAGATGCTGGCGCAGTATGGCGTTGAGGTTGTTTACGGCATGCCCGGTGGGCAAACGACCGCGCTGCACGACGGCATCTCACGACGGACCGACCGGATCCGCCACGTGCTGATGCGTGACGAACGCAACGCCGCCTATGCCGCGGACGGCTACGCCCGTGTCACCGGTAAGCCGGGTGTTTGTGATGTAACGGTCGGGCCTGGTTCGAACCTGCTTCCTGCCGGCTTCCTTGAAGCGCTGAATGCGTCGATCCCGATGGTCGGGATTATAGGTGAGCTTCCGCTCGACTGGTTGCCACTTAAGGAAAAAGGGATCGCCTCGCAAGGCTACGACCAGTTGTCCTTTTTCAAGACGTGTTCGAAAGATGCCTGGCTTGTTCCATCCGTCTCGGCACTACCCGAAATAATCCGGACAGCCTTTCGTGTGGCGACGGCGCCCCGTCCAGGCCCTGTCGCCTTGATCATTCCGCACGATATTTTTGATGCTGAATGGGACGAAGATGCCTTGAAGATCGCGGTTGACGATCGCGCAATCGCAATACCGTTCGTGCGCTCTATTGCGCCAAGTGCCGACATCGAAGAGGCGGCGGCACTGATCAAGCGGGCCAAACGGCCGGCGTTGGTTTGCGGCGGAGGTGTTCATGCATCTGGCGCTGCTGATGTCGTGACGGCGTTTGCAGATCGCTTTGGCGGTCTTGCGGTGACGAGTTTGTCGGGCAAGGGATCTATTCCCGAGACCCGGGGCTATGCCGCCGGTGTATTGAATCCGCTCGGATCTTGGGCTGCCATTGAGCTGATCAAAGAGGCGGATCTTGTCATCTGGTGTGGCTCAAAAGTCAGTCAGAATACAGGGATGAATTGGACACTTCCGACGCCCGAGCAGGCGACGATCACGATTGACTTTGATCCGTTGGAACACGGCCGAACGTTCCGTCCCACCGTGCCACTTCTCGGCGATGTTCGCGAAATAGTGGTGGCACTTGACGCGGCACTTGGATCAAAGGGGCTCGCCGGGAGAAACCCCGATTGGGATGCGCGCATCGGGCAAATCAAGGCGGAGGATGAAAAGAAGAAATCAGTTGAGATTGCCTCTGATGCCGTGCCAATTTCGCCGCCGCGGGTGATGGACGAGATCGCGAAGCGGCTCGGCGACGATGACATTGTTGTTTCAGATGCCTCGTTCGCAGCTGGCTGGATTGCCGGATACATTCCAGCAAAGAAACCAGGGCGTCAGTTCCTTTACGCACGAGGCCAGGGCGGGCTTGGATATTCCGTTCCGGGTGCCATAGGAGTTGCGGCCATCCGTCCAGATGTTCGCGTGGTGACGGTCGCGGGCGATGGGGCTTTTTCCTACACCATCGGAGAGCTGGCTACACAGGCGCAGAACAATCAGCGCATTGTGAATGTTGTTATCAACAACGGCCGTCTCGGTTGGATCCAACTTTGGCAGGATGTCTTCTTCAAGAACGTTCAATCTGCGATGTTGGAGACGCATAATATGCAGCCCGGCTACGCGGCCGCGGGCGCAGCTTTGGGTTTGAAAGGGATTTATGTTGAGAAGCCGGAAGAGATTGCGCCGGCGCTAGATGAGGCATTTGCCCATGATGGACCGTCTGTCGTTGAGGTGCGGATCGACGATCTCGCAACGCCGATCCATTCGTTCAAAAAGCGTATAAAAGAGGGCAGTGACAAACCGAAGCCGCGCCCAGGGACGGTTTACAAGCTGAGGGATTGGAAAATTTCACCGGACTTGAAGTGAGAGTGCGACGTCACTTGGCGGGCTAGTGGTCGATATGATGGCAGAAGCCGACATCGCGTGTCGCTGCTGTGTTCGGCTAAAATTGCTAGTCGAAAAGTCCGATACGTCCCGAGGGCTGCATTTGAGTCTGTCAGGTTAAGATGGAAGGGCTTCAGCTTCCAACGCAACCTGACAAACAGACACTTTGCAACAAGATAGAGCACGCTATTGGGTGTCGTTTTTCTTCAATCAGAAACGAACGTGCTCTAGTTCATCAACACGGTGATAGCGGGCTACGGTTTTTGATCAGCACGCTTCGGCTTGTTGACAGTTCACCCCGCCGCCAAGTGAGGAAACGATGTCGTGGCGCGCGACGTGGTCCGAGATCAACAACGGCCTCGCGGACAAACACCCCGCCGGATTCAGTCGTGGCAACGACGTGCAGTGTGAATGTTTTGCGTTGAGAGGCAACCGTGAACATGGCTGGCAAAGATGATGTTGCGGACAATTCCGGGAAGCTTGCAAATGAAATGGTCGTGCGCTCCATACCTTGCCGGAGAAGTTGGATCAATTCTGCACTTGCCACGCGCGGATCAATGCCGGCAAGACCTGAGTGGACCGTCACATGCGGTCTCAGTTTGGCAATAGTTGCACTGTCGACGCCAAGAACCTGGCCAAGTTCGGAAATGGCTTCAAACCGTGCGTTCTTGGGGCCAGTTGAACGCCCTGCCTGAATATATTCGGGCGTTTCCGCACCGTTGACGCGTCGCGTGTCGTCGGGATCGCGGTAGTCCATAATCGCAGAGGCTTTGGCTGATGCGAATGCAGGCGCCTCGCCAAGGCCCAGCAATATGGTCTCCATCAGTGGCAGGCCAGCTGAATTGATGTCGATTTTGGCGCCTTCTTCGTGAACGCGTATTTTCAGCCGCCCGTATCCAGAGATCTGGCAAGACACCGGAGTGGCATCGATGGCAAAGCGGCGGTTTGTACTGCTAGATGTGTATTGCGTAAGCAGGTCACGCACCGCCAACATAGCGCCGCCATCGGCCAAGGCTTCGGCTCGCGCGCTCTCGGTGAGATTGGACGCAATCCGCACGTGGGTTTGTACTGTGTGTGCATAGGTCGCCGCCGTAATCGCCAGAAGACCGGCAAGCCAGATCACGACGACAAGGACGAAGCCATTGTCCTTCTCCCGGCGGTCTTGCTTGTCAGACATCATGGTGGACGCTCAACACTGGCTCGGATTAGACAACTGCACCGCGCGCCAGAGCTATCGGTAATACGGCCTAGCGCACGATCAGTCGCTCGAAGTTTTCACGGCGATCTGGCGGTCCACGTCGTTGTGGCCGCGTCGTGAAATTCATCCTATCGCGAAATTCTGCGGCGATGGAGCGAATTTGATTTTGATCCTTGACGACCTGGGGCGTGATTGCAATCAGCAACTCGGTCCGCTCGATGTTATTGTTCTTACTTTTGAAGGCGTTGCCGATATATGGGATATCGGCCAGAAGCGGCACCTGAGACTTTGAAATGGTTGTCCGGTCCTGAATAAAGCCCGCCAGAACGATCGTTTCACCGTCTCCAACAGCGACGGTCGTGCGAATGCGCCGCTGTTGAATGGTGGGTGAGTCCAGATTTGATGATGTCGTCGCGATGACGTCGCTGACCTCTTGCTCGATATCAAGCAGGATCCGGCCGTTGTCGCTTACGCGCGGTGTTATCCCGAGAATAACACCGGTGTTGCGGAACGAGATCGAGTTGACGATGGGCGCTCCGGGCGCTGCAACGCTGACGGCTGTTTGGGTTGCAATCGGTACTTCCGCACCGACCTGAAGCACAGCGCGTTTGTTGTCCAGCACCATCAGGCTTGGTGACGAGACGACGTTGACATCTGTGACATCCGACAGGGCGTCGAGGGCGACCTGGATGTTCGGCATGTTGAGGAAGTATGAAAATCCGGGAAAGGCCGGCGCGACCGCCCCAAGGGCTGCGTCCGTGAGCCGGAATGAACTCTCCCCGCTCTGGAAGAACCAGCGAATGCCGTAGCGAAGCCGGTCGTTCAACGAGATCTCAGCGATTGTAGCTTCCAACAGCACTTGGTGTGGGGCGACATCTATGCGCCACAGAACCTCGCGAATGCGGCGGTACTCTTCGTGTGTGGCTGTGATGACAAGTGAATTGTTGGGCTCGTCGGAGACAATGCTGATGCCGCTGGTCCGGTCATTGCTCCGTCTGTCTGCTGTATCAGCTGCAGCGGCTGCCTCGGCGGCGGCGGCGGCATTTGGGTCGCCGGGGTCTGTGGCGCCGTCAGATGGCTGCGTTTGGTCTGACGGGCCGTCGGTGAAGGATGCTGTTGAGATCGGTTCCGGCGCCGCAATGTTAATGTTGCCGCTCGACTGGCCAATTTCTGGTGCCGAAAGGATGGTTGTCGGTTCAGTCGGTTGCGTTGCTGGGCCCGCATTGAGACCAGCGCTTGCTTCTCTTGCATAAACTTTGCGAAGAAGCAGAGCTAACTCAGTCGCAGGCCGGTATTGCACGTGATAGACGTGCACTTTTTTTTCCGTTGCCTTGCCCGCCATATCAATGCGACGCAGCCAGCCTTGCGCTTTTCGCAGATACTCCGGTTGTGACGTGATGACGAGGACGGACTTCAGTCGCTTGTTTGGTACGAAGCGCACAATACCCTTGGACGGGCCATCGCTGTCGTTTGCGAAAATCGTATCAAGTTCGCGGGCAATGACTTCGGGGTCTGCACTTTCGATGGGTAAAAACGCAAACGACATGCCTTTCATCCAATCGACGTCGAAGACGCTGACTGTGTCACGGATCGATGCGATTTCGCGTTGGTTGCCAGTTACAATCAGCAGATTGCGCGCCTTGTCGACACGCGCGATCATCGTATTTGGTGCGACCGACTTGATCACGCGTTCCATCTCATTTGCGGCGACGAACCGGAGTGGGATGACTTCGCTGACAACCCCGCCCTTTTGGCGTGATTTGCCTTGGCGCCACGTTGGCGGTGCGCCCTGGGCGCGGGCGGTTTCAGCCGGTACAATCTGGTAAACATCGTTCGAAACGATGAGGGCTGCACCCTCTGACTGAAGCACGGATTCAAACACCTCGAGCAGATCGTCTTTTGCAATCGGCTTCGTGGTGGAAAGCGTGATCGAGCCTTTGACCTTATCACTGACGACGTAGTTCAACCCAAGGACATCGCCGAGGATTGCTTTGGCTGTTTCCGCAATGCTGGCGCCGACCAGATTAAGGGTGACGCCTTTACCATCGACACTGTGGCCTGCGCGACCAGAGTCCGAATACGGTTGACCGTTGGCCGCTCCGGTAAACTGGCCGGTACCAGTGTACACGCGCGCCGCCTGTGTCTCAGGGTCAGCGTCATTGGCGGTTGGTATGCCATATTTATGATTGTTCGTTTCCAGCCGGTTTTGGGCTGTCGAGCCGGTAATCGGTCCCGGTAGTTCAAGCTGCACCGAGGGAAGTGTGCACGCGGCAAGGACAAGTGCGCAAACCGCAGCCTGCATCACGCCCAGAGCCTGGCCCCAGGTTACCCCGAATGTTTGGTCGTGCGCCTGCATATGTCCCTTATTAACTTCCCCAAAATACAGGGCTTTGGCGGATACTTGCACCAACCACGGGTGTCATGATTCTGGGGGAGGCAGAAAGGAATGGCCCACGTCGAGCAAGGTGATTTCTGTGCAAAGCCTGTCAGGCGTGGATTTGGGGTCGCGGAGGGTTTCCACATCGCTTGTGGACAGCTTCCAGAAAGATCGTTTCCGGACTGGGAGGATAGGCTAGCTGCCGCTCGCTGATTCGCCAGCCGATGGCAATCCAAAGACCTCCGAGTGCAACATATTTCAAGTTGGGCAAAACGATTTTCAGACCATAGTCTGAGGGTTTCCCAGACCTAGTCCTCGGACCTTGGTCCGTATGTAAAAAGTCCGTTATCCCTTAGGCTTAATCCAAAGAAATAAGCTTGCTGAATTCCAAAAAATTGATTGCAAAAAATTCAATCTTTAGGGCCCGACACAAAGAAAAATTTGGCTTTTTGAACTGGACGGGCGGGCTATTTTTCGAAGGATTATCTGCGGTGTACTTAAAGAGGACTGCTCCGAAGAATCGTATTCGTGAAGCTCAAAAAGCTCGAGAAAACAGAGCTGAGATCGTTGCCGCTCTTTCTCAGGGCCAAGTCACGCGCCGCGATCTGGTTCGCATGGGAATTTTTACGGCAACCGGAATGCTGGCTTATAAACATGGCCTGAGCCCGTTTGCGCCAAGCGCGTATTCATCGGAAATTCCAACTGGCACACCTTCGTCTCCATTGTTTGGCGCACAGCCGTACACGCAAGAGATGCCGCGTCTTAACCAGCCGCAAAAACACAGTCTGGCGCCGCAGGTCATTGCCGGCGAACGCGATGCTGTCTTCCCAAACGGGCTTAATGAGAAGAATGCCAAGCGGCTCTCCTGGCACACCGATTTTACGGAATCAGGCGGCACTGAATATCGCAACCAACGTACCGGGCGTGGCCCATGTGAGGGACGTCCGCCAGGAGAATACTTCGCGCATCAGCGCTGGGAGGAGTACTTCCCGCAGGCCGCCTATATTTTGTCTTTAGGGCGGGTCGAGCGAAACATCGCCTTCCATCCAGACATGCCGAGCCAACACGGCAACTCGGTCTGGTCGTTTAATTCCGGCTCCCACGGTACGCGTGGAACATTGCCGCCGCCGCTGCTAAAAATCAGATACGGTGAGCCTGTTGTCACGCGCGTCTACAATAGCCTGCCACGCAATCGCAGTCGCA
>JAJFHI010000459.1 GCA_021775715.1 Hyphomicrobiaceae bacterium
GGGGTCGGGATTGCGCTTTTGCAAGCGTTGACACAGGTGCAAGAAATAACACTTACGTTCATACCCAAAATCGTTGTCATTTTGCTTGTGACATCGGCGTCCGCACCATTCACTGGTGCGGTGTTGTTCCGCTTTGCAGAACAACTCTACTTGCGTGTTGAAACAGGTTTTTAGAGATAAAGGATCGGTCAGTTGTTTTTAGTCGATCGGTAGTACCCCACCATGGCCGTGCAGTCCCCGGTAATTGGCAAGATTTCGTCAGAGGCCGCGCCGCAGGAAATGCTTCTGGCGGTTGGCGTCATCCTCATTCTCATGGTGCTTTTTATACCGCTTCCCACAATCCTCATCGATTTGGGTTTGGCATTTTCGATCTCGGTGTCAATCGTCATTTTGATGGTTGCGTTGTGGATCCAAAAGCCGCTTGAATTTTCCGTTTTTCCAACAATTCTTTTGATTGCAACGCTGTTGCGGTTGGCACTCAATGTGGCGACGACGCGATCGATACTTGCCAACGGGTCCCAGGGTGTTGACGCCGCCGGCAATGTGATTGCGGGTTTTTCCGAATTTGTAATGGGTGGTGACTTTGTCATCGGTACTGTCGTCTTTGTCATTCTGGTTGTTGTGAATTTCGTTGTGATAACCAAGGGTGCGACGCGTATTGCGGAAGTTGGTGCGAGGTTCACACTCGACGCCATTCCAGGAAAACAGATGGCGATTGACGCCGATCTTTCTGCGGGGGCGATTGGCGAACAGGAAGCTCGCCAGCGACGTCAAGAACTCGAAGAAGAAAGTTCTTTCTTTGGTTCTATGGACGGCGCCTCGAAGTTTGTCCGTGGCGACGCAATCGCCGGAATTATCATTACGGCTGTGAACGTGTTTGGCGGCATCGTCATTGGCGTCACACGTTATGATATGGAATTGGGGGAAGCCGCTGATGTCTTCACCAAGTTGTCCATCGGCGATGGTCTTGTAACCCAAATTCCAGCTCTCATTGTTTCACTTTCGGCTGGCTTGCTTGTGGCCAAGGGGGGCACGCGGGGCTCAGCGGAAAAAGCAGTATTTCGGCAGTTAGGAAACTATCCTCGCGCAATAATGGTTTCTGGCATCGTCGTTATGTTGTTGGGCGTTGCGCCGGGTTTGCCGTTCTTGCCGTTCGCTCTGTTGGGGGGCGGCCTATTCGCTTTGTCGCGTTCTATCCCTATCAAAATTGCCGCGCGGGAGGCCGCTCAATTCGAAGAGAAAGAGGCTGAAGATCGCGAGGCCAAGGAGGCGTCGCGCGACACGCTCAAGGAATCTCTAAGGGTGCCCGAGCTCGAGCTGTGCTTTGGTAAACAGATTTCTGCGTCGATGTTGAAACAGCGCGAAGAGCTCCATACGCGCGTCGGACGGCTTCGTCGTAAATTTGTGGAGCAATTTGGTTTTGTCGTTCCCGAGATTAAGGTGAGCGATGATCTCTCGCTGCCACCGAAGCGATACGAATTGAAAATTCACGGGACTATTGTCGCAAGCGAACAACTGAGAGTTGGAGAAGTGCTCGTGATACTTGGTGATGGTCCACAGCCGGACCTGCCGGGTGAAGAAGCGGTCGAGCCTGCTTTCGGGATGAAAGCAATGTGGTTTCCTCAATCCTATGCGGCTGAATTGAAGCGCAACGGGTTCACGCCCGTTGATGGTTTGTCCGCACTTCTGACGCATGTACGGGAAGTCGTTCGCAACAATCTTTCTCAGTTGCTGTCGTACAAAGATATGCGCTCGTTATTGGGCCGGCTCGATCCCGAATACAAACGTTTGCTCGATGAGATTTCGCCGTCGCAGATTTCAAACTCCGGTCTTCAAGCTGTCTTAAAGCTGTTGCTTGCGGAGAGAGTTTCAATACGAAACCTAAATCTTATTCTTGAAGCGATTGCGGAGGTTGCCCCTCATGTGCGGCGGGCAGAGCAGCTTGTTGAACATGTTCGGATGCGAATGGCGTCGCAGATCTGTGGTGATCTTGCAGATGGTGGCGTCTTAAACGTTTTGCGATTGGGACCCAGATGGGATTTGGCGTTTCATGAAGCCCTTAAGCGCGATCAAAACGGTGAAGTGGTTGAGTTCGATATTGCACCAAGTCAGATTGAAGATTTTGGAAAGGACCTATCGAAGCTGGTGAAGGAAAAAATGGACGCGGGCCAGAGCTTTGTACTCGTAACGACACCAGATATGCGCACCTTTGTTCGCATGGTCACGGAAAGGCTGTGGCCGACCTTGTCGGTTCTTTCACACACTGAAATTTCACGAGGCATTCAGGTTGAGACCCTTGGCTCTGTCTCATGATTACCGTCGACGTAGACCAAGTCGTCCTGCTTTTTCTCGTCTTCTGCAGGATTGGTGGATTTTTCATGGTTATGCCGGGTTTCTCCAGTTCGCGCGTGCCACCGCAAGTTCGATTGTTCTTAACTTTTGCGATTACGCTGGCTTTGGCGCCGTTCGCCATCGTGGAGTTGAAGAGATATGTGACCTTTCCCCTTGCTGAGTCGAAATTTCTGATTTTGGCGGTTTCCGAGCTTCTAATAGGTATCGTGATGGCAATCGGAACACGACTGCTGTTACTTGCTTTGCAGTTTTTTGTATCATTCATTGGCCTGGCGATCGGTATGGGCGGTCTGCCCGGAGCACCTATCGACGGCAATGAGCCGCTGCCGGCAATCGCGTCGTTTATATCGCTTTCGGCCGTTGTGATGTTTTTTGTCTCTGATCTTCACTTGGAAGTTATTCGCGGCCTTATCCTGTCATACAACGCCTTGCCGGTGGGGATGTCGCTTGATCCTGGAGCGTTGCTTGAGAAGGTATCGAGAGGACTTTCAGATAGCTTCTTGCTTCTGCTCAGACTATCGGCACCGTTTGCGATTTTTGCATTAGCGATGAATTATGCCTTTGGCATTGTGAACAAGCTTACACCGCAAATTCCAATCTACTTCATATCGCTACCGTTCCTCATTGCCGGCGGGTTTGGATTGTTGTTTTTCGTCGCGAGCGACATCCTCGTGACTTTCAATGCAGCATTTAAAAATTCACTGATGGGCGCAAGGTCTCCGCTATGACAGCAAATCGGCAGGCGCGAATACTCGGTGCGATCCAAACAATGAAGGTGATGGCGCGCGCGAACGCGCAGAGATTGAGCGCAGAAGTACTCGAGCTTCAGAAAAAGCGCGACGCGAAGATTTTTTGCATCTCAGACAATCGCGTTACCGGTCAGGCGTTTGTCGCACAAATGGAGAAAAGTCTGACGAACATCTCTGTTGAACTCCAGGCGCTCGTTAGCAAGAAAGATCAATCTATTCGCGAGAGTATTAAGTTGATGGAACAAGAGCGAATTGCTGAAGAACGTCTGAGATCAGTGCAGGGCGAGGAGCGCCGACGCCAGGATGATAGTGACTGTTTAGATTGGATTTCGCGGCAAGTTGTTGGTGGTCGTAAGCCTGGGACAGGCTTGTGAACCGAATATCGGAGTGAAACAGACGCGATGAGGCCTTGGGATGGATTGGGTTACAACGGTTACTCGGAACCCGCCGTCAATTGGGACAGACTCGATACCGCCGACAAGGACTACCGTTGCAAAGAAGACTGTCGGCAATGAATTTGAAGCCTTCGTATTGCAGAGCTTCATCAAGGAGATGCTGCCCAGTAAGGCCGAAAATGTTTTTGGAAGCGGTTTATCAGGTGATGTTTACAAATCAATGATGGCGAAAGCGTTAGGTGACGCGTTGGCGCAACGTTCCACGATCGGAATCGCAGAGCACGTCGATAAAGCTGTTGGTTTGCGCAGCGACAGAACACAATAAGTGGGAGCAACCAGCCTACATAGGAGTTTTGAGCGTGACACAGGCAATTGAACCAAACGTTGCTGATCAGCATTTGTTGAATTTGATCTCCGAGCTTCTTGAGGTTTTGGACTTCGAAGAGAAGGCGTTGAGCCAGGAAGCAGATTTTGATCTCGAGGAACTCAGTGATCGCAAGCTTCAATTGCTGGCCGCATTCTCTCGGGCAAAGCGGGATCCCAAAAATATCCCACAAACAGCCGAATTGGATCGGAAGGTGCAGGAGCTTCGGATTGCATTGGATGAAAACAGACGCGCATTGGAAATCCATATCCGTGCTGTAAACGACGTTGCTGATACTATTTCCAGCGTCATCAAAGACCATGACTCTGATGGCACCTACACGTCCAAACAGTTTGGTTTGGGGTCGTACAGATGATTCAAGTAATTGCGACCGGCGTTTGGGCTGTTATCGTATTCGCCGCCGCAAATATTTTTATACCAAGCCTGCTTGGGGGCAGTGAGCAGACAGAAGAAGTTGCTGCCAGCGTCGAACTCATGTCCGTGACTATTCAGTCGAATGTTCCTACCATTAAAGATGGTGCGGTCAGAGGATTCATAATATCCAACGTGACCGTTCAGCTGGATGAATCTGTTGTGCATGGTGATGCAACACAGGCGGAGCAGTTTTTGAAACACGAAATTTTTGAAGCAATATATGGGGCCCCCGGTAACGCCTTTATAGATCCTAAGAAAGAAGATCTCTTGCAATTTGCAAAAACCCTATTGCCATCGGTTAACCGCCGACTTGGCAATGGCGCGGTGCAAGACCTTCTAATTCAAGAAATGTACTTCGTACCACTAAGCTTCCTTCGCGGCCGACGTTTCAATAAATTCTTGGCGGGCCGCTTGGAAAAGTAACAACCGTTGTTTGTGCATCACTTTGCTAGTGTTTCCAAAAACGTATTGTATGGATCGCTGTCTTTCGGATCGCGAGGTGTTTGGCACAAGGCATCATAAATTTTGGGTGTAACGAGCACGGCATTGTCAAGTTCTTGATCGGCACCTGGTTGGTAAGCGCCCATAGATCGAAGATCGCGTGTCTCTTCGTAGCGTGACAGGAGCGCCTTCATTTTTGTTGCCATTTTCGATTGTTCTTTTGTCCAAATTCGTTCCGACATGCGTGATGTT
>JAJFHI010000460.1 GCA_021775715.1 Hyphomicrobiaceae bacterium
ACGAACGTCAACAGTGTCCCAAGCCATGCTGGAACCAGAGGGGTAAGTTTTTGCAAAATTCCCCATATTCCGAGCGTTTCTGCTACATGTTCAGGCGCTCAACATCCAAATTCGGACCCTGATGATCACACCTGCTAAGAATACGACGACTAGCAAAACGCACACTGATGACACTTCTGGAGCCCGCCCCGAGTGGACTGCTGCAAACCGCATCGTGGTTAAGCTTGGCTCAGCTCTATTAACCAACAATGAAAACGGGGCACTTCAGACCAAATGGTTGGCATCACTTCTTGACGATGTAGCTGCATTGAAGAAGGCCGGAAAAGAAGTTGTACTGGTCTCTTCGGGCGCGATTGCACTCGGCCGTCAAGCGCTCGGCCTTCCCCCCGGGGCCTTATCGCTGGAGGAATCACAAGCCTCTGCCGCAACGGGCCAGATCTCCCTTGCCCATGCGTATCGCGAGTTATCGGCCGCCCGTGGGCTTACAGCTGCGCAGATCTTGCTGACCGTGGGCGACACTGAAGTCCGTCGGCGCTATCTCAACGCACGCGAAACAATTCACACATTGCTACGGCTTGGCGCTCTGCCTGTCGTCAACGAGAATGACACCGTAGCGACCAATGAAATCCGCTACGGCGACAACGACCGGTTGTCTGCCCGTGTCGCCTCGATGGTCGAAGCCGACTGCCTCGTGCTTCTTTCCGATATCGACGGGCTCTACACAGCCCCGCCTGCCATCGACAAAACCGCGCGCCATATCGATGTCGTGCGCGAAATCACACCGGAAATAATGGCGATGGCCGGGGATGCTGGTACCGCCCTGTCCAGAGGTGGTATGCGCACCAAGATCGAGGCGGCGAAAGTCGCCCTTGGTGCCGGAACGCATATGGTTATTACGTCTGGCAAGATCCAAAGCCCGCTACGTGCGCTAGCCACTGGCGCGAAAGCGACCTGGTTCCTGGCGTCCTCGGATCCCGTGACCGCGCGCAAACGCTGGCTGTCGGGTCAGTTGGAGCCGAAAGGCGCGATAATCGTCGATGCTGGCGCTGAGAATGCGCTTCGCGACGGCAAGAGCTTACTTCCCGCCGGCGTGGCCGATGTCACGGGCACATTCGAGCGTGGTGATGCCGTCACCATAATGGCGGCTGACGGACGCGAACTCGGCCGTGGCCTGATCGCCTATAATCACGAAGACGCACTCCAGATCATGGGGAAAAAATCGCAAGAGATCCCAGCTATACTGGGATTTGAAGGCCGCGCAGAATTGATTCACCGCGACTTCCTTGCCATGACACGCACCTGACATATCGCGCCGCACTGATATCTTCAGACGGCTCATCCATCCGCCCGAGAGAAAAGACGACTAACAATGACTGCTGCTGCATCGACCCCGCGACAAGACGCAAAACTTGAGACGACCATGCTGGCCCTTGGCCAGGCAGCGCGAGAGGCTGCAGCCGTTTTGGCAACCGCACCGCGCGAGGCTAAAGATCTTGCGCTGCAGACAGCAGCTCAAGCATTGCGTGCGCAAAAAGCTGCCGTTATTGCCGCCAACACGCGCGACATCGAAGCCGCCACAAACGCTGGAAAACCCGCGTCCTTCATCGACCGCTTGATGCTCGACGACGGCCGCATTGAAGGCATTGCCGCCGGTCTCGAAGCCATCAGCGAACTTGATGACCCTGTCGGCGCCAAGCTTGCCGAATGGCGGCGCCCGAATGGATTGCTGATCTCACGTGTTCGCGTTCCCATCGGTGTCATCGGTATCATCTACGAAAGCCGTCCGAACGTGACCGCCGACGCCGGAGCGCTGTGCCTGAAGTCGGGAAATGCTGCCATTTTGCGTGGCGGCTCCGACAGCGTCCACTCCAGCCGGGCAATTCTGGAATGCCTGAAGAAGGGCCTCGCTTTCGCAGAACTGCCAACCGATGCCATACAATTGGTTCCAACTATCGACCGCGACGCCGTCGGCATGATGTTGAAAGGGCTTGATAACGCGATAGACGTAATCGTGCCGCGCGGTGGCAAAAGTCTTGTTGGCCGCGTGCAAAGCGAAGCGCGCGTACCTGTATTCGCGCATCTGGAAGGCATCTGCCATACCTATGTCGATCGCGGTGCGGATCTGGAAGACGCACTGCCAATCGTGATCAACGCAAAGATGCGCCGCACCGGTGTATGTGGAGCAACCGAAACAGTGCTGGTCGATGTCGGCGGTGAAAACGACCTGCTGACACCCGTTGTCATCGCGCTTTTGGATGCGGATTGCCAGGTTCGCGGTGATGCGGCAACACAGAAAGTCGATGCACGTGTCGAAGCAGCAAATGACGTCGACTGGGCGACGGAATACCTTGATGCCATTGCATCAGTGAAAACCGTCAACGGTGTTGACGAGGCCATCGACCACATCGCCACCTACAGTTCGCATCACACCGAAGCCATTCTGACGGAATGCTACGCCACAGCCGAGCAGTTCCTGAAACGGGTCGACAGTGCCATTGTGCTGCACAAC
>JAJFHI010000047.1 GCA_021775715.1 Hyphomicrobiaceae bacterium
AAGCGGCTTGGTAGGGTGCCGCGCAGCAGCGTCTCGCAGGTCTGGGATGCGATATTCCACCAGCCTTCGGTCGCCCAGCCCGTGTTGTCCTGATAGCCGATGGCAACGCCCACCCGGCTTGCCGTTGAATTGCAGAGTTTCAAATCGGCATGCGCCGCAGTCGAGGCTAGTGTCAGTGTCGCAATCGTCAGCGCCATCAGCGCCCCGACAAATCTGCTGTCGGCGCACCGTTTTGCTGCGAACCGTCCCACCGGATGTGTCCGCTTTTCCCTCAACTTTGGTCTCCGTCCCTCAATTAACGCATATGCCTTACCGTCCCCCGACGGCTGCAGCACGACGCAAACTCATACCGCGGCCATGGGCGCGCCACGCGCCCAAATTGGTCAGTAAATCATTTAGCCTATGGATCGACCAGGATCACGCGAAAATCGTTGACGTTTGTTTGGGTTGGCCCGCACTCGATCAGATCTCCAAGGATTTGGAAGAAACCAGTGCTGTCGTTGTTCTCCAGGAAGTTGGCGGCATTGAGATTGGCGGCCCCGGCTTGGACCAAGGTATCGGGGAAAACCAGGGCACCGGCGGGGTCATCTGCCGCACCCCGGCCACCGTCGGTGCCATCGGTATCGCCCGCAAGCCCTGTGATGCCGGGCGCGCCATCGAGAGCAAGCGCCAGCGCCAGGGCATATTCCTGGTTGGGCCCGCCGCGACCTGTTCCGTTGATGGTCACCGTCAGTTCGCCGCCTGACAGGATTGCGACACGGCGCCCCTTTGAATGAGCCGCCCTTGCAAGCTCGGCATGATGGCGGGCGACGTCGCGCGCCTCCCCCTCGATGGCATCGCTCAATATTTCGATTTCATAACCTGCAGTTGCCGCCAATTCCGCAGCAGCTGTCAGCGATGCACTGGCGGCAGCGATGATTTTGTACTCACAAGATGCAAGGGCCGCGTCACCCTGTTTCAACGTCTCATTGTCAGAATTGGCTAATGCAGCGCTGACAGCCAAGGAGGGTGTCAGGCCATACTTTGCGATGACGACACGTGCGTCCTCTAAAGTTGTCGTGTCGGCGACGGTCGGCCCCGACCCGATGGCATCCGGATTGTCACCAGCAACATCGGAAATCGCCAGTGTCAAAAGTTTTGCCGGATAGCTTGCTGCCGCCAACCGCCCACCTTTTATCTGCGACAGATGTTTGCGCACGCAATTGATTTCGGAAATGGTTGCGCCGGACCGGAGGAGTTGTTTTGTCAGTTCCTGCTTTTCGGCCAACGTCACGCCGTCAACGGGGGCCGTCCAAAGCGCAGACGCGCCGCCAGAGAGCAAGCACACCACCAAGTCTTTCTTGCCGGCGGAGCCCGCAATCTCCAAGGCGCGGGCCGCCGCAGCTATACTGCCGTCGTCAGGAACCGGATGACTTGCCAACGTCAGCTCCAGCTTTTCTGTTGGCATCTCGTAGCCATACCGCGTGGTAACGAGCCCGGAGATGTCATTGAGTTGGCCAAGCGTCTTGTAATGGCGCTCCGCTGCAACTGCCATGGCAGCAGTGGCTTTGCCGGCGCCGACGATAACCAACCGCCCATCTGTTGGCAGTTGTGGCAAGTTTTGAGGAATGCACGTTTCTGGCTGAGCTGTTGCAACCGCCTTGTTGTAGAGAGACAGCAGGAAAGCGCGTTTATCCTGAGATTGCGGGCTTGGCATGGTCGCGGGTCCTTTCGCGGCGGCCTCTTTTTATTGTTCGTTCTGATTTGCTGAATTGGCGGGCCGCCGTCAAGTTTTGCGCGCGGGACAATCGCTACCCGATAAGGTGGCAACACGCATTTATGCGTGGTGGTCAGACAGGCCTCGGGTGCCTATATTGCGGTGATGGACGACATTGTAAGGCACACCGGCGCTCGCGCGATCGCGGGCAAAACGACTGACACTTATGAAATCCTTGCCGGGCCGACCGACGCTGGGCTGATCATTTTGTGCGACCACGCCAGCAACGCTTTACCTGACGGGTACGGCACACTGGGCCTTGACGTCGGCCAGTTCGAAAGACACATCGCCTATGATATCGGCGGGGAGGGCGTCACACGGGTTCTTGCCGCAGCGCTGGGTGCGCCAGCCATCATGACGAAATTTTCGCGGCTGTTGATCGACCCAAATCGTGGCGAAGACGATCCGACGCTGATTATGCGCATTTCCGATGGCGCAGTTGTTCCAGGCAATCGCCATCTGTCTGCGGAGGAACGCGATGCCCGACTTAATGGATATTTTCGCCCGTACCATCGCGCCATCGACCAAATGATTGATCAATGCCTGGCGGTCGACGTCACGCCGACATTGTTGTCGATCCATTCCTTCACCGAGGTATGGCGCGGCACACCGCGGCCCTGGCATATTGGAATTTTATGGAACAAGAAAGATGATCGCCTGGCGGGACCGTTGCTTGAGGCGTTTGGTCGACACGATGATTTGATTGTCGGAGACAACGAACCTTATTCCGGTGAGATGCATGGCGATTGTATGTATCAGCACGGGACAAGCCGAGGCCTGCCACACGCCATCGTCGAGCTTCGCCAGGACTTGATTGGCACCGAGGCTGGGCAACGCCACTGGTCCAAGCACCTGGAAGATGTTTTGCGAGAGTTGCCGCACAATGGCGATTTGAACTTTTCGTTTGCTGCCAAGGTGTGAGTTGAGTGATCCACGGCAAACGTGGCAATGATAAGCGAGAAGGTGAGAGACGACATGACCGAGATCGACAAGAATACACAAACCGAACTGGAAGCCGCAGCATTTGGCCGGCTGGTTTCACATCTGCGCAATCGCACAGACCTCCAGAACATCGACATGATGAATCTGACCGGCTTTTGCCGGAATTGTTTGTCGAACTGGTACAGGGATGCCGCCGATGAAAAGGGCATTGCGCTTGAGAAGACGCGAGCTCGCGAAATCATCTACGGTATGCCCTACGCAGAATGGCAGGCGAAGTATCAAACCGAAGCCACCGCCAAACAGAAAGCTGCATTTGAAGTGGCCAAGCCAAAGGATGCGTGAGTGGGGATGCGGCTGCGTTCGACGAGCCAATTGATGTGACCGGACCAATTTATCAAAACTTTCTCGGCAGCTGGGCGCTTGACGTTGATAGTTGCGACTTTGAGCAGGGCGACCCACCGCAAACCGCGAGCTATCGCATCTCAGAAGATGGCGACGAGTTAGTGTTTGAGGTGGATTGGATCGATGTGAGCGGTGAAGCCCACCATGTGTCGTTTCGTGCGCGCCCCGATGGCTCGCTCCAACCGTTTAAAGGCGGAGTGCTGGCAGACAGTTTGTCGGTCACGGCCGTGTCGGAGTCTGCGCTCCACTCGTCCGCATATCTCAACGGCGTCGAACTGATGATCGCGCAACGAACGCTGTCCAACATCGGCGGCGCCATGCATTTGGTCCAGACCGTTAAACTTCCCGACGGCACAACTCCCACAAACCGCTCGACGTATCATAGGCAGCAGTAGTTGGTGAGTGTGTCCGACGCGCGCCTCATCCTCAAGACGGGTGAAGAGTTTGCACGCCCTTCCAATTAACTCCCGCTAAAAATTATAGCCCGCACCTTGTGTGCATTTGCCGTTGCGTGGGGCGTAGCCGGGTCCGCAGAACTCAGACGCGCTGGCAGCGTTGCGGCATTTGCCGCCAGCGTAGCGTTGATTGCGCTTGCAGCCGCGCTTGGCATCATACGAAGTCGGCGCGAGGTTTTTCTTAGCCGTTTTCTTCTTCTTTTTCTTTTTTACGACTTTTGGTTTTGGTTTGTACTTGGGCTTTGACGTTGGCTGGTTGCCGCTGTCGTCGTCCGAGACGATCGGTGCGCTATTGCCGCTACAGCCGGCCAAGGGCTCGCCACATCGTTCCGCCATCCGGCATATCGCGTTGCGACTGCCAGTTAATTGAATCGTTGTTTCGAACGGAGGCGCCGAGATCGTCATGGTCTGTTCCGACATCATGGCGGCAAGGGTCTGACCCTGGCTGATCGATTGGCCAGAACTGCCGATCATCAATTCGCCATTGTCAGCACTCTTACGCATCGTCATCGACGGCTCTTCACGCCCGCTTGCAAAACGAACGGTGATGTCTTTGTTTTCACCCCGGTATGTGGAGGCCTGGGAAAGGGCGTCGCGAATGCGTTCGTCATAATCGGGATAGGCGCCGCGCGGGTGTTCGCGCAAGACGGCAAGGATGCCTTGGTCGAGCTCGTCACCAAACCCGCAGTAGGTGATGAGTTCGACGCCTTTGGCGCGCACGCTTGCAGCATAGACCGCGCGGTTTTTGATTGTACGTAGTCTTTTCTTGCCGGTTGCCCAGCGGGTTGAGCCGGGGCCTGGGTTAATCGTTGACAGACCCGACGAAGATCCGCCGTCGCTGGATTTTGACGTTGAGCCGCCGCCACTTCCGCCGCGGCCTCCGTTTGCCAGACGTTTTACATAAGCCCGTGCCAGGTCGGCGCGAAAACCGGTGTTGTAAGAATTTAGAAACGCTTCCCAACCATCGGCAGTGTCGAGCTCTTTGGCGTTTTCGAAGGCCTCTTTTTCTGAGATACCGGATGAAGATCTGTTTGAGTCGGTGTCACGTGAGGAAGAACGTGCGGAGCGCTCGGAGCTGTCGTTGGCTGCAACCCGTGTCGTGCGTTTCGCCGAAATGCCGCACGCACTAATGTAATCTTCGATCTTGGACCAGCCCTCGTCGAGTTGCAGTGATGAGGTGCGATAGCCGGGCACGACATACTCGAGTTCCCTCTTTTGTATCAGCGCCGTCCAAAGCTTGTCACCATGCCTCGGTCTGAGCAGAACACCGACAACACCGAGGTCTTCCTGATTGCCGTAAACCTCGCCATTGACGGTATGTCGTAATCCGCCACCAGAGAACCGAACCTTGACAGAGTCGCCGTCCTTCAAGTTTCCGACATCAGCTGCAAGGGTTACTGCAGAAAATGTCAGGCGCTCAGACCCTCCCGAGGTGCAGGTTCCGCTGAAGCGTGCTGCCTTGTTGCCGGGTGCTCTCAACACCAACCGTGCGATGGTCTGTCCTTTTTTGCCAGGATCATCGAATTCGTTGAATTTCCATTGCGCACGATCTTCGGCTGTCGCGATTGCTGGCGCCATCATCATCGCCGCCAGCGCGAAGGTGAAGTAGATTGCATTCACGAAGCGGAGATTTGAAGCGGGCATGGCAAGGCCTTTAGTTAAATGGTGGTGTGGCAGACAGACAGCCGTTCACAGGCCCGAACCAATAGCGCGGTGGCAGCTCGTTGATTCTGCAATTGGCTCCATCCCACGCGCTTGAATATATTCCATTTTCGCCAGAAGTGACAGCGTGTCTTTCCTTTGTATTACAACTTCGCTTGGCGTTGTGAGAGGCTGGTACAGCTCATTAACGACGCGGGCAGTTTGCCGCCTCAGCAAATGCTATCAATCGCGCTGCCGTTTTCCACTTAACCAAAATTATTATGACATGTTTTCTCGACTTTACCTGATGTCGCGTGCGGCGGTGACCGGCGCGATCACGCTGTTTATTGGCTCGTTGCAGCACGTTGACGATGATTGGAATGACCAGTGGCTGGTTTTCAGTCAGGCCTCTGCTCAATCTGCGGACAGGTGAGCTGGGCAAAACCCAGGGAGTCCCCCCCCGATAATAGGTGCTGGCTATGAACCTTCAAAACGTTGTCCATTCGGTCCGTCTGAGAGAAGCGGGTGTTTGCAACACCTCAGCTTTTCTCAGAGGAGCTTTTGCAACTTTCTAAACCAAGCAGCAGAAAGGGTCAGCTGGCGGGCCGACCCTTTCAATATTAATTCGATTCCACCTAGGTTTGAAACGCTCTAGAAAAGCTTGCCAAGCAGACTGCGCGGACGACCTTTAGCGGTGCAGGTCCACGGCGAATTCGGATTACCAATCACTTCGACCGACCTTCCGCCGCGCCGACTTGTAAAGCTCTTTTCCGCAAAGCCAATCCGCTCGCAATTGACGCGCTTTTTGGTTGCAAACGTAAACTTGTCGAACGCACGTCCGTACCGGTCGCGCGCCGCTAAGCGCCAAGCTTTGATGGCCTTGTAACGCGCACTCCATTTTCTTGAACCAAAACCGATGCCGGTTGTGTTGCGTGTTTCCGGCTTGTAGACGTCGGTTTTACCGACGGCGCGCGCCTTGGTGATGCAGGTCCATTTGCTGTTTGGGTTGCCTTCACTTCCGACAGAAGAGCGGCGACGCTTTGAATATGATGAAAATCCGCCGCCGATATAGTCGCAGGAGAGCGATTTTTTGCGCGCCTTGTTGTAATGGGCAAAAGAGGGTCCGTACTTTTTGCGCGCAGTATTCGTCCAGGCGCGGATGGCGCGTCCGGCCGCACCAGCTTCACTGTTGGCAAAGCCGATGCCGGTTATGGTTGGCTTGGTGATCGTGCGGGCCTGGGCTGCGACGGACATTGACAGTGTCAGCGCGCCAGCAAGTGCCAAGAGTGATGCAGACTTAGAAATGTATCCCATGGAAAAAACTCCCTTTGAAAAGATGTTGTGTTTAAACCCACCAGCAGGCAATTTCATGGGATGTAGCAAGCAGAGCCTGAACGTTTATTGAGTGGCTCGTTCATCTCGGGTTTAGGAAATGGGTTCGCTGGGGAGCCAGCGCAGTGCAGCCTGGATCTTCCTCGCACAAGACAGCGAAACATGACCTACGACGAGTACAATGCCTTTTGTGGCGGACTACCGGCGACGACGTATGTCGTGCAATGGGGCGGCGCGCATGTGTGGAAGGTTGGCGGCAAGGTCTTCGCGATCGGCGGCTGGAATAAAGAGGCGCCGGCGATCACGTTCAAGGTGAGTAGATTTTCGTTCGAGTTGTTGAAGGATCAGCCCGGTCTGTGTCCGGCACCGTATCTGGCATCGCGTGGCATGTCCTGGGTTCAAAATTATGCGGAGCCAGGGCTAAGTGACAAAGATCTCAAAGATTACATTGGCGAATCCCATCGCACCGTCTCATTGGGCCTGAGTAAGAAAAAACAGCGCGAACTGTGCCTCAATCAGACTTGACCTTTGCGACAGTACCGTCGAGCGGGCAGAGGCGATGCGGTATTTATCCACTGCTTGCTGCAACCTCCAGGACCGTGGCCGAGAAACCTCTGGATGACTTTATCCTCTGTCTTGCCGGGCGGTCCTGGCATCGTTAGCGTCTGGACCAGCGCGCGTCGAGGGCTTCCTAAGTCCGACCGCGTGGCGTCGGCGACAGCGGGGGCTCTAGAGTTTGCCGACGCCGCCTAAAGATTTCAATTGTGATCAACTTGTTGATCAACCCATGAGAGGGAGCATCCGATGACGACGCTTCAAAATTCAGCGCAGAAGCAGCTCCGCCAGTTTGTTGAGCAGATTGAGCGCCTCGAAGAAGAGAAGAAAGCACTGGCCGGCGACGTCCGCGACAAATACTTGGAAGCAAAGGCTGTGGGTTTTGACGTTAAGGCGCTGCGCAAGATCGTAACATTGCGCAAGAAGAGCGATACCGAACGCCAGGAAGAAGAAACGATCCTGGAAGTTTACATGCACGCGCTTGGCATGCTGGATGATGTCAATCTGGATGCCGTTGCCGACCATCTGGTGGCTGCCGAGTAGTCATTTTCGGCTACAATGTTTGAAAGACCAAAATAAAAGCCGTGTCGAACTCAGTTCGATGCGGCTTTTTCTATGTCGATGATGAGTTGTAAGGATGTCCCAGACCATTCGGCGCTGATCTGGAACACCCGAGGCAAGCCGAAGTAGGCAAAGCCTACTCGGCTGCTTTGGCTTTTGGCATGTCGGCCTCGCGCGAGCCCATGCACAAATTGAGAAGTCGCCGTCGGTTCGCGTGCCAGCGTGATCCTTGCCTCTTTGTCACCTGGCATGTTTCGTCGATCAACATGTGCCATTTGTAGACAACTTGGGACATAAGTCCTAATCGTATATATTTCTGAAGGTAATCAGGAAAACTAATGATCAGTATTACCCTGAAACAACTGAGATATTTCGCTGCACTGGCGCGTGAAAAGCATTTTGGCCGGGCGGCTGAGACTTGTTCCATCACTCAGCCGGCGTTATCGATGCAGATCCAGGAATTAGAGGCCCTGCTGGGTGTTACTTTGGTCGAGCGGACGCGCGGCGGTGTGCGGCTGACGCAAACCGGAGCGACAATTGCAGACCGCGCCAACCGTATCCTTTCGGATACCCGCGATCTTGTCGAACTGGCCCAGCACGGCGACCAGCTGATGAGTGGAACATTGCGCCTTGGCGTTATTCCGTCGGTAGCGCCGTATCTGCTACCGCCGTTGCTGCCGATTTTGCAGGACACTTATCCCGATCTCGAACTCCATGTCCGCGAAACACAAACAGCACCTTTGACAGGCGAACTGGTCGACGGACAGCTGGATGTCATGCTGTTGGCTCTGCCGGTTGAGCATCCTGACGTTGAGACGTTGCGGTTGTTTGACGACAATTTTCTGCTGGCGCTACCAAAGAGACGCAAGGTTGGTGCACGTGTCCGCGCGACACCTGACCTGATCAGGAATGAACGTTTGTTGTTGCTGGAAGAGGGACACTGTCTGCGCGAGCAGGCCTTGCAGTACTGCAGTCTACAGCAGGTCAATGCGGTTGATGCGTTTGGCGCGTCGTCGCTTGGCACGATTGTCGAGATGGTATCTGCCGGACTTGGCATCACGCTTTTGCCTGAAATCTGCCGACGTGCGGAATCGCGGTCGCGCAACATCACATTGATGCGGTTTTCTGCGCCCGAGCCCTATCGCACGCTCGGGCTCGCTTGGCGCAAGACATCCCCACGACGTCGCGATTTCTTGGAGCTGGGCCGGTTGTTGCTTCAGGCGCGCGAAAATTTGGCGACGAGGTTTGAGGAGATTTTAGACGACCCGAATGTGGCTTTGGGACGTGTAAAAGTGAAGGCCAAAAAGAAGAAGGTGAAGAGGTAAGGTTTTTTGCCTCGCGGCTATTCCTCGCTACCGCTCGAGCCTCCGGCGGGGCGCTGCAACGCAGCGGGTCGCGGTGCTCCCCGGCCTCTGGCATAAACGTGGTCCTTGCCCGGTTTGTCCGGAACACACCGGCGTGGATGCCTGAGACCTGCCGAGTTAATACGGCGGGGTTCGTGCCGCATGGCACCTTTGCTGTTTCCCCTTGCAAGATCTCGGCGCGTGGCACCCGGGTGCGATGATGCGAGCGCCAAGCGAGTGTCTGAATCGTTCCCGGCCCGTGCGGAGCCCGACCGAAAGGAGGAGCAGCGTGAGCACATAACAACTTTTGCGATGATGCGAGCGCCAAGCGAGCGTCTGAACCGTTCCCGGCGCCGTGCGTAGCCCGACCGCCGGGAGGAATAGCGTGAGCACATAACACTTATCGCATCGATGTTTTTACGCTTCTGCTCGAGAGGCCGCGTGCTTTGGCGCGTTGCAGGGCGTCGTCGTCGCGCGCTTTTTGCTGCAATGCTCTCAGGTTGACGGCATCGCCTGAGAATTGCGTCGCCCAAAGCAGGGCGGCCGCCTGGCGACCAGGGACAAAGTGCATTTGGTTCGTTGTGCCATCGTCGGTAAGCAAGGTCAGCGTTGCCTCAGGATCCGGTGCGACCATTTTCTGTGCCAAGATCGGATCATCCGGTGATGATGAAGCGGTCAGCAGTGGTGCAAGTGGGAAGGGGCGATAAGACAATTCGTCGGGGTGCTCTTCATCGTAGGCAGGCGCAGGAGCCCATTGACCTGCGTAGCTCATGCGGTCGGCATCGTTGTCACCGGGGTCGCGGGATGGCGTATCGGTGTTTGTCTCAACGACTTCACCGGTCAGCATGGCCGTCGTGAGGGGCTCAGGCTTTTTGTCGCGTGTTGACTTCAACCATGGCAAAATTTCTGATTCAACAAAGCTGCCACCGAGGCTTGCCTGTTGAATGCGCCCGCCGCCACGTCCAGCGCGGCTGGCAAGAGCTGGCTGGGCGACCAGTTTTGGCTCCGGCATGAAGGCCGCCAAAGTAAACAGATCAAACAAGCTCGAGCGATCTTGTTCTGAAGGTCCATTCGTCAAACCTGACTTCGTTTCAAGCGCGGGGACGGGACGATTGCTTGGCGGCGGCGGTGTGTAAGCTGCAACCTGCTGACGGCGCTTTTCGGAGCGGGCCGGACGCTTGGCCAATGCAGGTTGGCGGGCAAGTGCTATGCGTGGCTCACGACGCTTGGCCGGAAGTGGTGCGGCGGCCGCAATAGCCGTTGTTGACTTCGGCCGCTTACGGAATTCTCGAAACTCCGCGATCTGCTGCGCCAGTTTTCTGTTTTTACGCCGTGCCTTCCAGTGATCGGAACGGGTGATCGGCCCACCACGGCGCGGCCGGTGCTTTGTTCGGCCGCTTGGAAACAGCAAGGCGAGTTCTTGGCGACCCATGCGTGGCCAATGGCGCACGCGTCCGGTGTCGACATGCACAAACGGAATTGCCGACGTCGGGTAGTAACCAACACCACCGCGCTGGCGAATGAGTGCTGAGTAGCGCAGGCGTTTGATAGGCACATCGGGAAAGTGCACGTCGGCTGCTTTGCCAAGAATGTGCCGGCTGCGTTTGGCCTGTCCGCCGCGCGTTTTACGCAACATGTTGTTGGTTTTGGATGAACGGTAGCCCGAGATAACGTGGATTGGTTTTTGGCTTCCCAGCTCTGTGTGCATTTCCCACAGGATGTCGATCAGCTTGGGGTCCATCTTTGTCGGTTCGTCTCGGCGCCAGTCACGCAGGACCCAGTTGATCTTTTTCATGGCGCTTGGGATATAGCGGCCGCGTTTTTTGTAGATTACGGTGATGGTGTCTTTGGTGTGGATGTTATGCAGGGAAATGGTGCGCGCGCTATTGGCATCTGCGATCAAGCGCGATGTGCCAAGCCCGGCAATCAGCAAAAACGCGGCGATTGCCACGGCAACTGCTTTGGTACGAAATTCCACCCGTACTTCCCGTTCCATTTGGCCAACGCGACCCTGTCAGTCAAAACTGCCTGAGCGGGTGTCTTGCTTTACCCGGCACAGCCAATCTCGCGTTGGCGACCCTCATCCCCTTGTGCGTTCAGCGCCTCAAATTCCCTGTCGAGACGATATAGCGAACGCTCAATTCCCAAAGCGAGCCTGAAATTCTTGTCGACCGATAACTGCTATTCGGTCGGGCTCTAGGTTAACGGATTAAAGTTAAAATCCCGGCAACCCTGATTGGAATTTGAAAACCCTATTCCCAGACCACGGCAAGAACGGGGCACGTGTTGGGCGTTTCGGTGGGTAGCCGTTGGCCGCAAATCAGGCCGAGTTTCTGGGCCAAATAAACCGGCAAACAACGCTTCGGGGGTTCCGCGATCTGCGCGAAACCCCCGATTTCAGGATGTAACAGCTTATTGTCAGTTTGTTTAGAAGCCGCCGAAAATGGCATCCAACAGGTTTTTGGGTGGAGCACCGCCGCCGGAGTACCCGCCGCCATAGTTGCCACCGTAATCGCTGTCGTAGTTGCCGTAGCTGCCAAAGAAGCTGTTCTGCTCGCGAATGCGGGCAATCCGCTGGCGGTCGTATTTGACGGGTGCAAGGTGGTCACGGCCGCGATTGATCCGGTTCCACTGGCCCGCCAGCGCCAGTTTGATGCGCTTCTCGTGGCCATATATATCTGCCCAGGTTTTCAACTTACCATCATCGCCAACCCATGCGGTGAAGTATCCAATGTGGACGCGGATGTCGGTCTCGACGGGAATGCTGTTGTTCTCTGGGCCCGTTTTGACGAGAGATGCCACCTGTTTTGGATGCCAACCTTTATCTGATTCCAACAGAACTTCTGCCAGACGTAGCGGGTTGCGGACCCGGATGCAGCCGTGGCTGAACGTGCGGACACGGGAACCAAATAGGCTCTTCTTCGGCGTGTCGTGCAGGTAAACGCTATGTTTGTTTGGGAACAGAAACTTCACAATACCAAGAGCGTTCGATCTGCCTGATGGCTGGTAGACGTGATAGTTGCGAATATCCGCTCGGCTCCAATCGATGGACTGCGGATTGATATCTCGGCCATTGCGTTGAATGCGCAGGCCCTGCCGCGCCAACGAGTGGCCACGAGCAAGACGTGGCAGGATTTCGTTGACCTTGATGGAATTCGGTACGCCCCACTGAGGGTGCAACACAACGGTTTCCATCTTGTCAGAAAAGACCGGTGTTTGTTGATGCGCCTTGCCGACAATCACGCGTTCTTCATGAATAACCTCGTTGGCCTTGTAAACGCGCACTTTGTATTCCGGAATGTTGACGAAGATGTAGCGCTCGCCGAGGTCCTTCGGCATCCACCGCCAAGCTTCCATGTTGGCGAGAATTTTTTCTTCCGTAGGCGCCGGGCCAGCTTTCTGCCCGCCGTTGAGTTTGCGCCGCGTGCTTCGGCCAACGTAACCATCGGGACGCAGGCCGTTGTCCTGCTGGAACTGCTTAACAGCTGCCTGAACAAACTCGTCGAATTCCTGGGGATCGTCGGTCTGGTCCGTAACTTTCAAACGCTTGCGAAGCAGTGCAACGTCCGGGTGCACGATATCAAGACGCAGCATTGGCCCACGTGCCGGTATAAGTACCGGGCGATCGTCATCGTCGTCCTTTACGCCACCACGCATGGCAAGAAGGGCCTGGCGCAACTTTTCAAACTGCGGGTGTTTGGGGTGGAGGCTTTCGAGATAGGCGCCGGGGTCACCTGCGGCCAGGACCGCTTCAAGTACTTCCGCCTGGGGCTCGATCTGTGGTTTGAGATCAATGTAAGACGACAACTGCTTGGACGGCTGATACACGCGTCCGCCTCGGGCATCGCGCGCATATTTCAACACGGCCAGAGACATCATGATCTCTTTTTTTATGCGCGCTTCTTTGCTTGCATTGCTGGAGATCGTCGCAGGTAATGAATAGTCCTTCGATCTGAGGCCCCACTGGTCAGCACGGGCAAAGGCTTTCGTGATCTTTTCTGACTTCTCTGCCAGCTCGGAATTGCCAAGCCACAATGGTTGGTGGCCGCGCTTGATGTAGAATTCGGCCAGCGCCATGCGGTCGGCTTCATCAGCGTCGGACCGATTGCTCAAGGATTTCAAAAGGTTTTGTCGGATCGCGATCCCGAACGCCTCGTTGGCTGGGATCAACTGTTCCGGAGCGTCTGGTTCGGCAGCTCTGACAGGTTGGGCGGTTGAAAGCACGAAGCTCAATGTGACTGCGAATGCCGCAAGTGCGCGCATAGGTATAACTCCTCAATACTCGAACACGAGGCTACTGATTGTGTCTCCCGGAGCAATAGCTAGTCGCTGGGAAACTCACTTGCCGAGTATGGTGAACGAAAAGTGTTGCCGAATTGCATATTGAAACATGTCTACGCCGACCAATGTATCAAAGATCACGGATTTCATCTCACAAGCCGGTGATTTTCGACCGTTCTGGGAGATAACCCACAGCATATTGGGCGCTTGGACATGACTTCAAGATGAACAGGGTCAACTGACTACTGATTATCTTCTCACACCTCAATACAAGAAGGCCCAGCTTTCGCTGGGCCTTCGACGTGATCTTTAACTGCAAACTTGAAGATCAACGTATAAGCAATTGAATCGTTGGCAGGAGGTTAGCTCGCGGCCCTCTGTTCCAAGCCGTACTCCTGCATCTTGCGATACAAGGTTGAGCGGCCGATTTTCAGCCGTTTGGCGACCTCCGTCATGTGCCCGCGGTAGCGGCCGAGAGCCAGGCGGATCATGTCGGCTTCGATTTCGTCTAGTGAGCGAATGTCGCCGTCGGTTGTGACAGCCGAGATGCCGAGTGAACCGGGCCTTACTTCCATTGTATGTGGAATTGTCGCTTCAGCACCGAGCAGTGCGGGGCCTTCGAAGCTTCCCTTGGTGCTGACGTCTGATGGGGCCGCTGGAACCTCGGCACTGAAGCCCGTTACGTGGGTTGCAATTTGCGGGAATTCCGCGACGGTCAGCAAGTTGGTGTCTGCAAGCACAACGGCGCGGAATACTGCGTTTTCGAGCTGGCGTACGTTGCCGGGCCACTCGTATGTCTGCAGCATGCGCATTGCTTCGTCGGTGGTACCGGAAATACGTTTGCCTTCTTCAGCGGCAAAACGTGCCGTGAAGTGCTGCACCAGTTCCGGCACATCTTCTAGACGCATTTTCAGTGGTGGGACCCAAACTGGGAATACGTTGAGGCGGTAATAAAGGTCTTCGCGGAACTTGCCGTCTTTGACCATCTGGATCATGTCGCGGTTGGTCGCAGAAATTAGGCGGAAGTTGACCTTCACGGACTTTTTCGAACCAACTGGATCGATTTCGCCATCCTGCAACGCGCGCAGCAATTTGACCTGGGCACCGAGAGGCAGCTCACCGACTTCGTCGAGGAACAGCGTACCGCCGTCAGCTTCCTGAAATTTGCCAATGCGCTTGTCGGAAGCACCAGTGAAGGATCCTTTTTCGTGGCCGAAGAGTGTGCTTTCAACCAGGTTTTCAGGGATCGCGCCGCAGTTGACTGTAATAAATGGTTTGCCCGCCAGTTCGCTTTCGCCCTGGATGGCGCGGGCGACAATTTCTTTGCCGACGCCGGATTCACCTTCAATCAACACGGGAATACTGGAATTAGCGACGCGCTTGCCGAGGCTGACGACGCGGTTCATGGCATCGCCGTGGATGATGAGATCCTTAAACGTCAGCTTGCCAGCAGCTTTCTTCTTGATGCGTGTGATCTCATCG
>JAJFHI010000461.1 GCA_021775715.1 Hyphomicrobiaceae bacterium
GGAGACACTCAAGTGGGGACAAGTTAAGCGCTTTTTCGTATCCAACAAGAAGTGAAGCGCTTTAGGAGAGGTGGCCGAGTGGCTGAAGGCGCACGCTTGGAAAGCGTGTAGGCGGGGAACCGTCTCGGGGGTTCGAATCCCCCTCTCTCCGCCAGAAAAACCTCTTATGCTATTGATATAAAACCATAATATGATCGGTTCAATAATTTGTGCCCAACATTGACCTCAACATGGTCAGGCGTGTGAACTCACAAT
Organism: Hyphomicrobiaceae bacterium; assembly: GCA_021775715.1. Taxonomy (GTDB): domain Bacteria; phylum Pseudomonadota; class Alphaproteobacteria; order Rhizobiales; family Hyphomicrobiaceae; genus JAJFHI01. The sequence goes on from JAJFHI010000461.1 coordinate 256, forward strand.
TATGACTGTGGTCCCTTTTTTTCGTATTCACCGAAGCTGATCACGCTTTCGATAAGAATGAATCCCCCATCCATAGATGTTGTCTCAACCCAATTCGGTCCAGTTTCAGGGCAGCAGGTCATTAGGAAGCAAACTGTATCCTGTCAAAACCTTTGAGACAGACTGAGGTGCTTTACGAAGGGAGGTTTTCTAGCTCATCGTGATCCAATGAGAGATCAATGAGGGATGACGAATGACAAAGAGCCCAGAGCCGCGTGAGACGGCCGAGAGACATGTGAAGGACATCCGCCGGAAGGCCCGTCGGAAGTTTTCTTCTGAAGAGAAGATCCGGATCGTCCTGGGGGCTTCGGGGTGAGTACTCCATCGCCGAGTTGTGTCGACGTGAGGGCCTCGCAGAGAGCCTGTATTACAACTGGTCTAGGCTTCGAATGGTCTAAACGCAGTGCCTGACAGCAGCCATGTTCTTGTTGGAAACTAATGCCATAAAGTTCAGGCAAACTGCTGCAAAGGCGATTTGCTAGATCATGGTGATATTACAAACGGCGTAAAGGGAGATTTACTCATGAAGAAAATTCTAACCGCATCCTGGCTCGTCATGGCCATGCTATTCATTGGTGAAACAGCCGTTGCGCAATCTGCAAAAATCAAGGCAGGGACGTTGACGTGCAAAGGCAAGGGCAACGTCGGACTGATTGTTGGATCAATAGAAAAACTGAACTGTACTTACGTGCCTGCTGATGGTGGAGCGAGACGAAACTTTTCAGCGCAAATTACGCGTATTGGACTTGACGTCGGTGTTCGCGGCCAAAGCACAATGGTATGGGCCGTTTTGGGCTCAACTTCGAGTGTCCCTGGTGAAGCTCTTGGTGGTACGTTTGTCGGTGTTTCCGCCGATGTTGCCGCCGGGATCGGTGCCGGTGCTAATGTTCTACTGGGCGGCAACAATAAGTCGGTCGCACTTCAACCGCTTAGTGTCAGCGGTGGAACCGGTATCAATCTCGCAGTGGGTATCTCGGGACTGAAACTCGTTCCGCTTCGGTAGTGAAGTCATCGTGAATTGGCGACGGCCTGGAAGAAGCAGAGCGCAGGCAGTCTCAGTGGTGGAGTGAAGCCTGGGTGTTAGTGGCCACACTTCACGATGGCCTTCAAAAATCCTTCGTCAACAAAACCCAGTTCTGTCCTTCGTTATGCAAAGACCTTAAAATGTTCCATAGGCACTGATGTCGGACAGTGATGTCAGTTTTTTCAATCTAGAGCAGACTTTCGCCCAACGTGGCGCACGCTCACTTTTGAGCCCGGCTCTGTGAAAACGTGATCGAGGTAATAATTCCTGTATCCTTTGGCGATGGAGGATCACATCAAGCGGTTTGTTGAGGGTGCGGATCGCCAACCGGCGACATGGGCTTCGATCTGCCATGTAGCTGATAGCTACAGCATTCTTGGAACCCTATGCTAACTCTATCGAGGTCGCGGACACCGTACTATTTTTCCACGTCGATCATGTCTACGTGGTTTAGATGGAACGCCAGGTAGTCCTTAATAGTTGCAACTCCTGGGAAAGGTGCTTCGTAAGTCCACACAGAGTTCTCTGCCACTTGACCACCCACAGAGATAGAGAAGTAAGCTGCATCGCCCTTGTAGGGGCAATGAGACGTATGAATGGAGCGGATCAGAAAATCCATACTGACATCAGCGCGAGGGATATAGAACACAGCTGGATAACTTGCCTCGCGCAGCACCAACGCACATTGTGTGTCCGCGATTATATCGCCTTTGAAAGCAATGCGTACGTGAGCCTTATGTGGCTCAATCGCTATTGTATGGTCGGTTTCGTGCTGTTTCAAAACGTACTCCTCGTCAGGTCAGCGCCTGCCTCAAAACAATAGCAATACGGGTGACCTGCCCCTATCGACTGGTCCGGTTTGAATGTTAGTTCACTGATACCCTCGGTGACACGGGGACGAGCATAACGATCTAGAGAGAACGCCCAGATCTCGTCTTCGAAGCTTGTCGTGCGCGTCATTCGTTAGCCTATGCGTTTTCTAGTTTTATGTCTGTCCGGCTATAGCCAAGCGGTGAACCATAGCCATGTAAGCAAGAAGCGCGCAAAGCGCCCATGGACAAACCGTACCAATTGCGGCGCGGCAGCAAGCCTTTAGGCGAACTGCAAGCAAACAGGTCTGTTGCTTTAGGAAGCAATGATAGCGAAGATGTCGCCCATGTCGAAAGCTAAGAGTATACTGCAAGGCCAATTTGGCCGTGTCGCGCTCCTCAATATGGATCGCTCGCTGGTGCCGCATGCGCACCGGGCTTGCCACATACTGTTCAAAACAGGAGGTGCGGATACCGCGTTCGATGTCAATGGGCGTACGTGTCTTTTGACCGATCAGACTGCTGTGCTAGTCAATGCATGGGAGCAACATGCCTATACGCACGTTGCCTCTTCCCAGATTTCAGAGATCTTGGCGCTATACATCGACCCAGCATGGCTGGCATCGATTGACCCGCATTTGATTGTCTCAGGCCATGCGGAATTCTTCTCCACACCCAATGTCGAGATTAGTCCGGCGCTGCGTGAGCGCGTTGTTGAAGTCGCGGCGCGCATGGCTGGCATCGATCCACTGGATACTCAGCTCGCACAGCGCATTGTCTTTGGCCTCACGATCCAGATCATGGATGAGTTCTCAAACCGATCCAAGTTGATCGGTGAACATCGGTCTTTGATCGCGAGCGACTTTCGGGTCAGAAAAGCCATCAGGTGGCTGCGTCAGCACGTCGCCGAGCCATTGGACGTTAGCGGTATGGCGGTTACTGCCGGGCTATCGCGGTCGCATCTGTTTGATCGTTTTAAGCATGTTACAGGCCTGACGCCG
>JAJFHI010000462.1 GCA_021775715.1 Hyphomicrobiaceae bacterium
ACAGCGGCATTTTTGACTGCCCGGGGCATTAGCGGGGCATTAGGTGTTTGGTTGTATGGGCTTAAGTTGTTGAATTTGCTTGGTTATTTTGTTGGGGTCTACGTGCTCCCAAACCAGGTGCTCTACCAGGCTGAGCTATGCGCCGATACCAACGCGCTGCTTCATTGCCGGACCCGAAGCACTTCGTCAAGCGCCGGTTTCAGAAGAACTGCCTTAAGCGACAAATAATATCACCTGCCGCGTCATTTTCATACAATTTCAAAGACTTTAGCATGAAAACAGACAAACCGACTGGCGCAAATCCTATTTGTTCTCTGCCGTCTGAAACCAGCCATGTCGGACTAGGTCTCCAGGTTTCAGGCCCAACCGCTCTGCCTCACCTCCGGCAAGTTCCAGCACACCGGTCACAAGACCACCGGCAGAAATAATCCTTTCCGAGAAGGGTTCCGTCTTGACCTCAATGCGATGCACACGGCCATCGGGTTTGATGAAAACCATGTCGAGCGGAATATAGGTATTGCGCATCCACATCGCATGGTTTGCCGCCTTCTCATAGGGAAACAGCATACCCTTACCTTGGGCCAGACTAGTCCGGAACATGAGCCCGCGAGATTTCTCTGGCCCGGTCCTTGCGACCTCGACATCAATCTTGTGCTTGCCAGACGCCGTTTCCAACCAAAGCGGTTCCGCTGCCAACGGCTCGGCGTGTAAGTGGGTCGGATAGACCTGCATGGCGATCACCCAGACAAAACAAAACAGGGCCGCCATGGTGGCAGCCCTGTTGAAAAATTTCGTTGTGCGAAGTGACGCGCTGAAAATTTCAGGCATGTTCACTTGGTTATTGGACAGACGGCAGGTTGGATTCAACGCCATCAGGACGCATCTCGGCCGCCATGCAGCCTTTGGATCCGTGCCCCCAACGCACCTGAACCATTTGGCCAGGACGCAGCTCAGTGAAACCAAACCGGCGCAAGGTCTCCATGTGAACGAAAACATCAGGTGTACCTTCACCACGTGTGAGGAAACCGAAGCCACGTACACGGTTAAACCATTTAACCATCGCCCGTTCCCAATCACTTTCAGGTGTCACAATAACATGCGTTCTTTGTGGCAACTGTGATGGGTGTATCGCTGTGCTTTCGTCCATCGAAATGATGCGGAATGCTTGCATGCCTTTTGGCCGCGCCAGCACCTGACAATGAATGCGCGCACCTTCATAGGCGGTCGCATATCCACCAGCTCGCAGGCACGTCACGTGCAACAACACATCCTGAAGGCCGTTGTCTGGTACGATGAACCCGTACCCCTTGCTGGCATCAAACCATTTAATGCTGCCCGCAATCTCCATGACTTCAAGACCCGCATCTTGAAGCCGTTCCGCTATCTCCTCTGCCGTGCCTTCAAGGCTCGGCAATTCCGGAGGTAGAATCGGATCCCCCATTAGTAGACTCCCGCTTTACAAAAAAGTTCTTAATCGAACTTGGCCTCTACACGAACTCTGTCCGCCGCTATCGAAATGCCCTCTCAATAGTTGCGGTGTGTAGCAGTTAAATACATAACATCTGCGGCGCGCTCGCCTAGCCCTAATCTCATCCACAAAACGCATAACCAGGCTTTGTTAACGCACATGAATTAGCAACAAACAGGTCTCAACCTATTGTTTTAGTTGACAATACAGGTCGTCAAAAATGTTGATAACAAAGCGGTGGATGAGAAACCCATAATGCCGCATCTTCCCCAATATTGTGGGAAAACCATGGTCAGTTTGAGCGCAAAACCAACATAGTGATTCGTCAACAACGACGTCGGTATGCGCGCGTTTTAACTGCGTTGAAAACGCTCGCGACCTGACCTGAAACCGCAAATCTTTCCCCAGCTTGTCAGGTGTCGAACAGCCTCGCAGTTACAATGTTTCCTATTGACCCAGCACACGCGCACCAGACAGTGACCATAAGCCTCTGATCCGGCACAAAGACTTGCGCATGACTGAGAGCAGTATAAGAGACAAGCCAACGCGTATGTTGTGCACTCAAGATTTTTTAGCCGTGGCGTCTCGGCAACCCTGACGTCTGCGCCCTGATTTTTTTGGCAGCACAACACAGATTCAATCCGCCGTTTACATGCAGTCCACCAGAATGGATGCGGCGCCACAAACAGTTGAGACATCACCCATGCGCTACCTGCACACCATGGTCCGAATTAAAGACATCGATGAAAGTCTGAAGTTCTACTGCGGTGCGCTTGGAATGCGGGAGATGCGCCGCATGGACCACGACGAAGGCCGCTTCACGTTGATCTTCCTTGCGGCGGCCGACGATCGCCGGGTGGCGGCAATCGACAAAGCTCCATTGCTGGAGCTGACCTATAATTGGGACGAAGATGGCAACTTCACAGAGGGGCGCAACTTTGGGCACCTTTGTTTCGAAGTCGACGATATCTACGCCACTTGTGCCAAACTGCAGACGGAAGGCATCATTATCAACCGGCCACCACGTGACGGATACATGGCGTTCATCCGCTCGCCCGACAACATTTCTATTGAGCTCCTGCAGAAGGGCGAGCGCCTTGCACAGCAGGAACCGTGGACTTCGATGAAAAACACGGGGTCTTGGTAGACGCTGTGGCAACGGACTCACCAAAGATCGCTGTCAATGCCAAACCAACCGCCGCTATCATAGGTGCGGGACCTGCTGGCTTGATGGCAGCCCAGCGCCTCGCAGAAGGCGGATGTGCCGTTACGATTTTCGAGCGAAAGGCAGCCCCCGCCCGCAAATTCCTGATGGCCGGACGCGGTGGCTTAAACCTAACCCACACGACCGCTGCAGACGCCGCCCTGGCCAAATATGGCGAGGCTGCACAACACCTCAGTGCTGCGCTTGAGAAATTCACACCCGACGACATGCGCGCATGGGCGCATGGCCTGAGCCAGGGAACGTTCGTTGGCACAAGTGGCCGTGTCTTCCCTAAGACGCTTAAAGCCTCGCCACTTCTTCGAGCGTGGTTGCGTCACTTGGGCTACTTCGACGTCTCATTGCGCCTAAAACATCGTTGGACGGGTTGGGATGATACGGGTCGGCTAACCTTCACAACAGAAGACGCAAACGGTCAGGAACAGACATCAAACACTTTTGTTGCTGACATTACAGTGTTGGCGATGGGCGGTGCCAGCTGGCCAAATCTCGGATCCGACGGACGTTGGGCAGATATACTGAAAGCGCGCGGTGTCGGTGTCGTGCCCTTTGCCCCATCGAACGCCGCTCTTTGCATATCCTGGTCCGACCAGCTCAAATCCAAGTTTGCCGGCACGCCTGTCAAAAACATTGCAATAACGTCCGGTGAGACCGGTGCCGTTGGTGAAGCCGTGATTACGTCGCAAGGCCTTGAGGGTGGTGTGTGTTACGCGCTCAATCCTGTTGTTCGCGATGAGCTCAGATCGGCGGCCTCAGCAACGCTTCATCTCGATCTCAAGCCAGACATGTCGGAAGACGTGATTGCCGAGCGCCTGGCACGCCCGCGTGGAAGCCAGGCGCAGACAAACCACATTCGCAAAGCCACAGGGCTAAGCGCCCCCGCCATCGCCCTTCTTCGGGAGCCCGGACGTGGTGCCCTCCCCCATGGGGCCTCTGAAGTTGCTGCCCTCATCAAGTCGCTACCATTAAAGTGTACAGCGCTTTCAGGCCTCGATCGCGCCATTTCATCTGCAGGCGGAGTTTCATTCTCAGCTGTCGGTGCGGATTATATGCTGAAAGACCGCCCCGGTGTATTTGTCGCCGGTGAAATGCTGGATTGGGAGGCACCAACCGGTGGCTATCTGCTGCAGGCAACATTTGCGACAGCCATCGCCGCCTCGGATGCTGCCCTCGACCGCGTTAAGGCGACTCTGAAAATCGCCTGAAAAACTGGCCTTACTGAATATGTTATAGCATTACGCCCAATCTTTTTGCCTGACATACGCCCGAAATCCGGAGATCTCCACGCCACGCCCACTCAAGTGACAACGATCAATATTGCAATGCACAACGTGCAGTATATTGTTTTTACATACATTTTGACGCCGTCTCAATCGCATTGCTGCATTGCGAAAAATCGCGCAATCGGGAAGACTTCCCGATCTTCAAATTGAGCCGCGATCCGGGCCTCATCTCGTTGACCGGCAGTCCCTGATGACGCACATTATCAACCATCGAAGACGTTAGTTTGCATTCGTCGACCCTCGGCGGGGACAAACAAAAGCAAGCAACCGTCAGCAACCTAATTATTGGAGGATTGACCATGAAAGTTTGGAACAAACCAGAAGTTAAAGAGCAGGAAGTCGGCCTCGA
>JAJFHI010000463.1 GCA_021775715.1 Hyphomicrobiaceae bacterium
CATGCAGGTCGGTCAACTCCCGCTCAACATCCCTGAGGCAGCCTGGCCGGGCGGTCCTGTCGCTCAGCCCAACGCCATCCGCCATAGCCTGACGAAGCCGATCACGAAAAACCGCTGTATAGGGAATGGCAGCCGTTGGACCAGGACGCACAAGATTCGCCCCGTCGGTCTCCAGCATGGCCACATCAATGCCATCCATCGAAGTGCCGCTCATCAAGCCAATGGCCCGTAAAACCTTATCCATCCTCAGAGAACCTTGCCCAAGCCTATGTTCCTGTGCTTTGTGCCCAACGGCTACTTCGCGCGGTGCACAGAGGCGGCCGACCCAACCATTACGAAACTCCAAACAGTTGATCCATGGCACATCCAAAATCAGACTTTCTACAGATCCTGACCGAACGCGGTTTCATCCACCAAACCTCGGATCTCGACGCAATCGATCAACTGGCGGCCAAAGGCGAGATCATCGCCTATGTCGGCTATGACTGTACCGCACCTTCGCTGCATGTCGGCAGTCTGATTTCGATCATGATGCTGCACTGGCTGCAGCAGACCGGCAACAAGCCAATTACGCTGATGGGTGGTGGCACGACCCGCGTCGGCGACCCATCGGGTCGTGACGAAACGCGGCGCATTCTGACGCTCGAAAAAATCGAAGAGCACAAGACCGGCATCGGGAAGGTTTTTGATCGGTTCTTGTCATTTGGAGACGGCAAGGACGACGCACTGATGGTCGACAACGCCGATTGGCTGGCACCGCTCAATTACATCGACTTCCTGCGCGACGTTGGCAAGAATTTCTCGGTCAATCGCATGCTCAGCATGGACTCGGCCAAGATGCGCCTCGACCGCGAACAGGAGTTGTCGTTCATCGAGTTCAACTACATGCTGCTGCAGGCCTACGACTACGTCGAGCTGGCGCGCCGCCTTGGCTGCAATCTACAAATGGGTGGATCCGATCAGTGGGGCAACATCGTCACCGGCATGGACCTCGGACGGCGCATGGGCACACACCAGCTGCACGCGTTGACATGTCCACTACTGACGACCGCATCAGGCGCCAAGATGGGCAAGACTGCCTCCGGTGCGGTCTGGCTCAACGAAGACCAACTGTCGGCCTACGACTACTGGCAATACTGGCGCAACACGGAAGACGCTGATGTCGGACGCTTCCTAAAGTTGTTCACGACACTGCCGATGGACGAAATCGCGCGTCTTGAAAAACTAGAAGGCGCAGACGTAAACGACGCCAAGAAGGTTTTGGCGACAGAAGCAACGGCCTTGCTGCACGGACGTGGCAAAGCCGAGGCTGCCGCTGAAACCGCACGCAAAACGTTTGAACAGGGTGCGGTTGGTGACGATCTACCGGTTGTTGAAGTTGCGGCAGCAGAACTTGGTGCTGGCATCAGCGTGATTTTGGCCTTCGTCACGGCCGGGCTTGTCGCATCCAACAGCGAAGCGCGCCGACAGATCAAAGGTGGTGGACTTAAGGTCAACGACAAACCTGTCTCCGACGACAAGCTGAAACTCGATAGCTCAAACTTGTCCGATGAAAACGTGATCAAGTTGTCGATGGGCAAAAAAAAGCATGTGCTATTACGGCCTGTCTAAACCAAGCCTACTGCGCCGTTAATTTACGGACTGCCGCGCGTTTGCGACGACCAGCCATCAATCGTTCCCTGCGCCTTGGCACCGACCGGCGCCCTGCGAGAACTGCCGCCAGTTGCCGGCGCACTCGACGACCGTACGCGCTTCGATGTGCCTTTCGGACGTCGTGGCGCGCGCGGCTTCACGGTTGGATTGTTTGGCGTTGTCTGGAATATCTCGCGGAAGATGCCGGGTGTCACAAGCGACAGCGGGTTGACCAGAACCTGCGGATTCGACATCGCACCGTTGATAGCAAAAGTAATCCCAAATATGCCTTCGCCACGCGGACCGCTCAGCAATTGCCCCAATAGTGGGATCTCACCCAGCGCATTGTTAAGCCCCTGCAACGGGATATACGTGCCACCCAGTTGCACCCGGCGCGCACGATAGTCCACCTTGCCACGAATACTCGCGCCAATGAGCGGACCACGCAGATAAGAATCCTTCAGCACAAATTGGTCATGGCCGACTGAGAACGGCGCCTTCATACGATCAAAATCGTAAACCTCGCGGACTTCGCGGCGACGCCCGTTGGAACCATTGTTACCTTTGCCGCCCTCTACAACCTCACTCACGATAGGGTCGGAAAGAATACGGAAACGTTCCACCCACAGCACACCCGTCTGCTCGGCAGCTCCGCGACCGTCGAGGTTCACTTCGAGCCTGACACGACCACCCTGGACGTTAGGGTAAAAGCCAACAAGTTTGAAGGCGCGACCTGCATCAGTCGAATCTGCGCGCAACTGTCGCTTCGCCCCATCGGCATCTACTAATTTGACATACAAAGGCTTGTCACTCTCAAGCGTCCCCTTTGCATCGAGTGCGGTGAGGCGGCCGCCGCGGCGTGACATTTTCACGTCGAGTCTGCGCAAGGTTTGGTCGCTAAACCCGATGACAGTATTGATCTTTGCTACAAGGTCAATGCCTTCACGCTTGTTAACGCTTGATCCGCCCGCGTGCTGTGCGCCTTTGCCAAGCGAGAACAACGAGCTAAAAAATCCCTGACCGTTAAACGTCGGGCCTTCAACCTGAAGCTTCCATATTCCGTCTGATCGCTTGCGGCCCTGCGCTTTGAGTTGCGTGACAACATCAAGCGTTACGACGGGAAAGAAAAACTCTGTGACCTTGCCCTTCTTGTCCATCGCAACCCAACCTTCGACTGCGATCTTATCGCCGCGGACCGTGAAATTCTGCAGCTCTGTGCGACCGGCCGGACCTTCGCCGATGTCAGCATCAATCAACATTTGCCGGCCCGGTCGCTTTCGCCAACCAATGCCAGAAACCTTGATTTCAGCATTGCTCAGGTCGGCACGCAGCTTGAGCTTTTTCTCAGAACCTGGTCCGCGAACCACTGTAAGCTCAACCGGCACGTCACCGTCGACAAATTCACTAACTTCCATGCCCAACTGTTTGCGATCAGCATTATCAAGTGTTGCGTTGATCCGTACTGGCGGCTGCTTGTCGATCGGAGCGGCAAATATACGCTGCCAGCTAACGTCAGCCGGCACGCCACCGATCAGCATGTTACCTTTGGCTTCAAGGGTCTGATGCGTGACGTCGAATTTAATCGACGCCCCATGCACATCATGATGACCAAACAGGCCCTTGGCGCGCCCGTTCGTAAGCTTGAATTCGCCATCGACGCCAACGCTTGCAAAGTCGAGGTCCTTAAGTAGAGGAAACGAAATTTTCACCTTGCCGTCGATTTTTCCCGTCATTCCCGTGGGACGTTTGCCTTCCTCGCGAAACATGTTGATTGGCGGGGCGTCGAGAATACGCAGGAAGGGCTCAACAGCGCCCCGGCCGTTGAAGGCGACCTCAGCGCGTGGCACAGCAGAGTCAAGGTTGACGGCTGTAAAGCGGCCGGCCTTCAAGGGAAATCGTTGCGTCGTGTCGACGACGACTTCAGCCTCGGGGGTCACAACCTCAAGCGTGTTATTCTCAAGTCTCATCAACGCTCGCGGTGCCACGATGGGAAACGTGTCCGGCATTGGCATAAACTTTACGTCAGCAAATTCCATCGCGACTGAAAGCCGCTCGCCCTTTTCACTCGCGTCTGGCTGGGCTTCGCTGAAATAATGTCCATCGTAAAAGCTGAACTGACCACTAGAAATCGCGGCCGCCTGAACACGTTCGTCAACCCATTCGCGTGCATCAACGGCAATGGACGACGGCCA
>JAJFHI010000464.1 GCA_021775715.1 Hyphomicrobiaceae bacterium
CCCGTGGCCTGCCTCAATACGCCGTCGCTTGACCGTTGCCCAGCTTTCAGGCTCATGTGCCCGCAAATTCTCAAAAACGACCATCTGCACAATCGAGACAAACACCGAATGTCGAACGAACGTTACAACGCGGCTGAGCGCGAAAAACACTGGCAGACGAAGTGGGAAGATGCCGATATCTTCCGCGCCACAGAAACCGAGGATGGGCGAGAGAAGTGCTACGTCCTGGAGATGTTCCCGTATCCGTCGGGTCGCATTCACGTTGGCCACTCGCGCAACTACACCATGGGCGATGTGTTTGCCCGCTACAAGCGCGCCAAGGGCTTCAACGTGCTGCATCCGATGGGTTGGGACGCGTTCGGCATGCCGGCAGAAAACGCGGCGATGGAACGCAAGGTCCATCCTGGAAAATGGACGCACGAAAACATCGCCGTCATGCGCGAACAGCTCAAAGCTATGGGGCTGTCGATCGACTGGTCGCGCGAGTTCGCGACATGCGATGTAGAATACTACCAGCATCAGCAGAAATTATTCCTTGATCTGGCTGAGGCCGGTCTCGCCTACCGTAAATCATCGAAAGTCAATTGGGACCCGGTTGACAACACTGTGCTTGCTAATGAGCAGGTAATTGATGGCCGCGGCTGGCGTTCTGGCGCGTTGGTAGAACAGCGCGAGCTGACGCAATGGTTCTTCAACATCACCAAGTATTCCGACGAGTTGCTGGACGATCTGGCGACGCTTGAGAAGTGGCCGGACAAGGTGCGTCTGATGCAGGCCAACTGGATCGGCCGCTCAGAGGGCCTCTCCATTCGCTGGGCTTTGGATGCAAAAACCGCACCCGCCGGACACTCGGAACTTGAGGTCTACACGACCCGTCCCGACACACTCTTTGGCGCGTCCTTCATGGCTGTTGCCGCCGACCATCCACTGGCCATAGCCGCTGCGGAAAATAACGCTGAGCTGGCCGCCTTCTGTGAAGAATGCCGCCGTTTGGGAACATCTGCCACGGATCTCGAAACAGCAGAAAAACAAGGCTTTGATACCGGTATTCGCGCAGCCCACCCGCTCGATCCGAATTGGCTGCTGCCGGTCTACGTCGCAAACTTCGTGTTGATGGACTATGGCACGGGCGCAATTTTCGCTTGCCCTTCCGGCGACCAGCGCGACCTTGATTTCGCCCGCAAGTATAGCCTGCCCGTCGTGCCTGTGATCCTGCCATCGGACGCGGATCCGGCGCGCTTCGAAATCGATGACGAGGCCTACGCAGGCGACGGCACGATGATTAACTCGAAGTTCCTTGATGGCCTCGATACAAAAACAGCTTTTGAAAAAGTCACCGATAAACTCGAAGCGGCAAAGCTTGATGGCAAACCGGTTGGCAAACGCCAGACAAACTATCGCCTGCGCGACTGGGGCATTTCACGCCAGCGCTATTGGGGATGCCCGATCCCGATGATCCACTGCGCCGACTGTGGCGTTGTCCCGGTGCCCGCGAAAGATTTGCCCGTGAAGCTGCCGGACGATGCGACGTTCGACAAACCGGGCAATCCGCTCGATCGGCACCCGACCTGGAAAGATGTCGATTGTCCAAAGTGCGGAAAAGCTGCCCGGCGCGAAACGGACACGATGGACACCTTCGTTGACAGCTCGTGGTACTACGCGCGCTTTGCAGCACCGTCTGAGACAACACCCGTTGACCCGATAGCGGCGAAATACTGGCTACCGGTTGATCAGTACATCGGCGGCATTGAGCACGCGATTTTGCATCTTCTTTATTCGCGCTTTTTCTTTCGTGCCATCAGCGATTGCGGGCATGGCACCGGCGGTGATCCAAATAGCGGCAACCGCGGTGCGCGCGAGCCATTCGATGCGCTGTTCACGCAGGGCATGGTGACCCACGAGACGTACAAAAGCGCGAAAGGCCAGTGGTTACCGCCGACCGAGGTCAAGCTCGAGAGTGACGGCAAGTCTCGTAAAGCAATTCACATCGAAACCGGTGCACCAGTTTCTATTGGTGGCATCGAGAAAATGTCAAAGTCGAAAAAGAACGTCGTCGATCTGGATGATTTTATCTCCGCTTACGGTGCCGACACGGCTCGGTGGTTTGTTCTGTCCGACAGCCCTCCCGAGCGTGACGTCCTTTACACAGATGTCGGCGTCGATGGCGCACACCGGTTCGTGCAGCGGGTCTGGCGGCAGGTGGACGAGATTGCGGTACTGACGGAGAAAAATTCAACGGGCCAGCCGGGCAGCTTCGGAGATTTGGCCCTCAGCCTGCGCAAGGCGACCCACAAATGCCTCGACGGGGTTGGCAGCAGCATCGAAGGCCTGCGCTTCAACGTGGCCGTCGCCCAGCTTTATGAACTGACCAACACAATCGGCTCAACGCTGCAGAAGTCAAAAGACGGCAAGGCGGGTGACGGTGCGGATTGGGCGCTCCGCGAGGCCGTAACCCTCCTTGTGCAGATGATGGCGCCGATGATCCCGCATCTTGCTGAAGAATGCTGGGCGCGGCTCGGAAACAACACCCTTTTGGCCAATCAGCCTTGGCCAGAGGCCGAACGGGCCCTGATCGTTGACGATCAGATCACCATTGCCGTACAGGTGAATGGTAAGCGACGAGGGGAAGTTACGATTGCCCGCGACGCCGACAAAGACGCTGTGGAGGCCGCAGCCCTGGCGCTTGAGCCCATTGTTCGGGCGCTTGACGGGAAGTCGGCACGCAAAGTCATCGTCGTGCCGCAAAGGATCGTAAACATCGTTGTCTGAAGCGTAACGATAAAGGGCGTATCGTGGGGGCTCAAAAAGAGCATAAATTTGGCATAAACCGTCGTGGCGTTGTCCGCGGCGCAATTGTGCTTGTCACGGTTGGCACTTTGCTGGCGGGTTGCAGTGGCGGTACAGGTTTCCGACCACTTCATGCAACAAGCGGCTTTGGCGGCACCAACGTGTCTGAAAAACTCGCGCAGGTGCAGATTGCGCCAATTCCTGGACGTGTCGGCCAACGCATCCGCAACGAGCTGATCTTCCAGACAACCGAGGGCGGCAAGGCGGCCCCAAGCAAATACCGGTTGGAAATCGCGGTCCGGCAATCTGTCGCCGCGACCATTGTGCAACGTGATGGTGAAGCCAGCGGTCAAGTTTACAACCTTGACGCGTCCTTCCGCCTGATCGACATTGAGGCGCAGGAAGTTGTGCTGACCGGAAAAAGCTACGGTCGCGCCGGGTTTGAGCGATTTGAATCCATCTTTGCCAACGTCCGCGCCCGCCGCGATGCGGAAAACCGCGCAGCCCAGACGGTTGGCGGCGAACTCAAATCCCGCCTTGAGGCCTATCTTGCCTCAGCGGCGTAGCCACATCGTAATCTGAAATGGTCGCGGTCAAGGCTCATCAGGCAGCGAAATTCCTCAAGTCACCCGACAAGCGCCTTGTGGCATTCCTCTTCTATGGACCCGATGCCGGTCTCGTAAACGAACGCGCAGCTGTGATTGCAAAAACGCTCGCTGGGCGCGACACACCACCCGGCGAGATCTTACGGCTTGATGACACCGATCTCGAGGGTGATTCTGAACGTTTAAGTATCGAACTGCGCACCATCCCAATGTTCGGCGGCCGCAAAATTGTGCGCACGGTCGCCGGGCGCCGCGTTAACGCGGCAGCCATTTCCGACCTGATCACGGACGATAACCTTTCCGGTAGTCTCGTTGTCGAAGCTGGTAACCTGAAACCTGCAGACAAACTCAGAAAACTATTTGAGGCTTCAGCTACGTCTGCTGCGATCGCATGCTTTCCAGACGCCGTAAACGACCTTGATACTGTTATTTCCGAAGTTTTGGGTGCAGCAAAGCAGTCAATCGATAACGATGCCCGCGCTATTCTTATTAGCCGTCTCGGCGCCGACCGTGCCCTATCGAGAGGCGAGGTCGAAAAGCTTTCGCTCTTTGCCACAGGCCGCCCAAACATCACGAGCGACGATGTCGAAGCCGTCGTCGGCGATGCCTCAGAACTGGCGTTCGACCGCGTTATCGCAGCCGTCGCAGCCGGCCGTGCCAAGACGGCACTGACGGAATACAACCGGACGATCGCGTCCGGCGAAAGTCCGCAGGCGATCATCGCAGCGGCTGGCCGGTATTTTCACCGTTTGCATCGCGTTCGCAGCGCGTTAGACCACGGCCAGCCGCTTGATGCAGCTCTTCGCCTGTTGCGCCCACCAATCCACTTCAAACAGCGTGACAGCTTCGCAGCTGAGCTGCGTCAGTGGAATGGGGCGCGGCTGCTCACCGGGATCAGCCTGATTGGGTTGGCGGCGTTGGCGGCCCGGCGTTCGGCCAATCTGGAAGCCGTGATTGCTGAGCGGCTCTTGATGAACCTGGCACGGATGGCACGGACCTAACCGCCGCAGTCTTTGGCCCGGCTTGCCCCAAGCGGCCGACAGCTTATAGTGCCCGCGAAATTGAACAAAAAACGAGCGAAAGCGGTTCTCAGCACTTGTGCATATACGGGTGCAAAACGTTGTTGCTCAACATCCAGACTTCTCACTCAATCCACAATTCTCAGAGGGGCCCCACACATGTCCGATATCCGTTTCGACGTTGTTGGCATCGGCAACGCCATTGTCGATATCATTGGACGCTGCGACGACGCTTTTCTTGAAGCGCACAATGCACCGAAAGGCGGTATGCAACTCGTCGACGCCGCCGGCATACAAGCCATTTACAAAGACATGGGCCCCAGCATCGAAGCCTCGGGCGGCTCGGCTGCAAACACCATTGTTGGTATCGCATCGTTCGGTGGTCGCACGGCATTCATCGGCAAAACA
>JAJFHI010000465.1 GCA_021775715.1 Hyphomicrobiaceae bacterium
TAGTACTTGAGGTCGTAATTCGAGCGTGCCGGGTCGAGAATATCGCCAGTATAACAAATTGTACCTTCGCAAATTTTGCCCGTTTCGAGAACAGCGTCGATTGCGACATGCATATTCTCCACCCAATTCAGGCTGTCGAACACGCGAAAGATATCAACACCCGATTCAGCGGACTGAAAAACGAACTTCTGAACGACATTGTCGGGGTAATTGGCATAACCGACACCGTTTGAAGCGCGTAACAACATTTGCGTAAGAAGGTTTGGCATTCGTGCGCGTAAGTCGCGGAGTCGTTGCCATGGGCATTCTTGCAGAAAGCGATATGCAACATCGAACGTCGCACCGCCCCAACATTCAACAGAAAACAATTGCGGTAGATTGTGCGAATAAGCTTCTGCGATGTTGATCATATCCGCCGACCGCATTCGCGTGGCAAGCAATGACTGATGCCCATCGCGCATCGTTGTATCAGTTATGAGTAACTGTTTTTGAGCAAGCATCCAGTCGGCAACGGCCTGGGCGCCCTGGTTTACAAGAATGGATTTTGGACCCGTTGAAGGTTGAGCTGTGTAGAGATTGGGAACGCGGATTTTCGCGCGCAATGCGGGTTTATCTACTTTTTCTAGCTCGGGATGGCCATTGACGGTCACGTCCGCGATATAGGTGAGAATTTTGGTTGCACGATCCAGCCGTTCTTTGAACTCAAAGAGGTCCGGCGTCGTATCGATAAAATTTGTCTGGTACGTATTGTCGAGGAATGTCGGGTGCTTCAGCAGGTTTTCAACAAAGGCAATGTTTGTGCTGACGCCGCGGACGCGAAACTCACGTAACGACCGGTCCATGCGCGCTATTGCCATTTCGGGCGTGGGTGCCCATGCCGTGACCTTAACAAGAAGCGAGTCATAAAACCGGGTGATCACGGCGCCGGCATAAGCCGTTCCTCCGTCGAGACGAATGCCCATACCCGTCGCAGTTCGAAACGCTGAAAGGCGTCCATAGTCCGGCACAAAGTTGTTCTGCGGATCCTCAGTCGTCACCCGGCATTGTAAGGCATGGCCGTTCAAGCGAACGTCGCTTTGCGTTTTTTCGCCTGTCGCTTCGGCGATGGAATGACCTTCTGAAATCAGAATTTGCGCACGGACAATATCGATACCGGTAACTTCTTCTGTGACGGTGTGCTCGACTTGAATGCGTGGGTTGACCTCAATGAAGAAGAATTCCTCGGTGTCGATGTCCATTAGGAATTCGACAGTTCCTGCGCACTTGTATCCGACGTGCGCACAGATTTTTGTGCCGAGATTGCATAGTTCTTCTCGTTGCGACTCTGACAAATACGGAGCAGGCGCCCGCTCCAAAACCTTTTGATTGCGCCGTTGGACTGTACAATCACGTTCCCACAGATGATAGATGTTACCATTTTCGTCGCCCAGTATCTGGACCTCGACATGACGGGCATTCTGAACGAGCCGTTCCAGATAACCTTCGCCGTTACCGAAAGCGGATTCAGCTTCTCTACGGCCCTCAAGAACCTTGGTTTCAAGCTCGTCTTCGTTATAGACGGGTCGCATGCCGCGTCCGCCACCGCCCCACGATGCTTTCAACATCAACGGATAACCGATTTCCCCTGCCATGCGACGGACATCGTCCATGTCGTCGGATAGAACATCTGTCGCTGGCACAACCGGTACACCAGCTTCAATCGCAATACGACGAGCGGAGGCTTTATCGCCGAGCTTTCGCATCGTTTCAGCCGTTGGGCCAATAAATACAATTCCTGCCTCGGTACATGCATCAGCGAGTTCTGGGTTTTCGGACAGCAGACCATAGCCGGGGTGAACGGCATCGGCGTTCGACAGTTTGGCAACGCGGATTATTTCCTCAATCGACAAATACGCTTTTATTGGTCCCATGCCTTCGCCGATGAGATAGGCTTCGTCAGACTTAAATCGGTGCAGACCGAGCCGGTCTTCCTGCGCATAAACAGCAACCGTTTTTTTGCCCAATTCATTGGCAGCCCGCATAATGCGAATGGCGATTTCGCCGCGGTTGGCGATGAGAATTTTTGAGAATTTTTTTTTCAATTCCAAATTGCTCTTCATTTTGAAAAATGATCGGGTCAGCACTTCGCGGGCACTGTAGATGAGAGTGAAAAAAAGTCACACGAATTACAAGGTGTAGAAGCTGACTGGGAGCTGACAATTGCGCCGGGCTCTGTAATCGGACCTAAAATCAGCTACCGCACAACTCTCGAATAACTCGCGGTTGCCTGATGTAACTAGATCAATGGAAGGTCTAAATCTCCGATGTGTTCGAGATTGGATTTGACAAAAAACATCAATATATCCTAAATCAAAAATGGTCAATAATATTGACCTTGATGGCGTTGTGAACGTGACGTTGATCACGTAACGGTGTCTAATTGCTCGGGCAAATTTGAAGGCGGACGTTGAATGCCGGGTGTCAGTTGGGGGATAGCAAGACTGTGTTCACTGTATTGAGACCTAGCTTGCGTCCGCTTTGTGAGATCCCAGACTCCGACTTTCGAGGGTTGTGTGATGCTGCGGTGTTGGGCGCAATATCGTTGAAGATATCTTGGATAATGTGCGGCCAATACAGTTGGTGAACGGTGCGCGGCGACGTGAATAAACGTATTCGAAAACGGGCAGTGGGATCCAGTCCAAATGCAACGAGCTGACCACCATGTTGAACCAGTCATTCCTGAAGCAGTAGCCTGGCGTCGTTCGGGACATAACTCCGTGCTTGTAACCGAAATACGTGACGAAGGGTCGTCTCCCAGGTCTTGTGTGGTTAGGTTGGGGTAAGCAAAACTAGACAATGGGCCGGTCAGATTTCATCAGTTTACGTTGATGCACCAAGTGCAGGTGCGAAAAAAGGTCAATTTAGGGAAGAGCGCAGTCATGTCGATAAAGACAAACAGACGTAAGTTTCTAAAGACAACGGCTGCTGGAGGGCTCGCGGCCACATCGGCCCTTGCAGCCCCCGCCCTTGCGACCGCTGCTGGCAAAACCGTGACCTGGAAAATTCAAACGTCCTGGCCTGGCGGGATCGGACTGCAAATCTTCAAAGACTGGTGTGCGTCGATCAAGGAAAAGACAAACGGACAACTCGAATTCATTCCGTTCGGCGCAAAGGATGTCGTCGGCGATTTTCAATTGCTTGATGCTGTCAAGAATGGCGTGCTCGATGCGATGAACCCTTTCACCCTGTACTGGGCTGGTCGCATCCCCGCTACCGTATTTCTGAGCTCTTATCCCATGGGGCTGCGCAACCCACACGAGTGGGATACCTTCTACTATGGCCTTGGTGGTCTTGAAATCGCCCGCGAGCTTTTTGCAAAAGAGGGAATGTATTATGTTGGGCCAATTCAACATGGCCCCAACATCATCCACTCTAAAGTTCCGATCCATTCTGTTGATGATTTTCGTGGTCGTAAGATGCGCATGCCAGGTGGCATCGTGGCCGAAGTTTTCCAGGAACTCGGTGCAAAAACCACGTTGTTGCCAGGATCAGATATTTTTCCCGCTTTGGAAAAAGGTACCATTGATGTTGCTGACTATGTTGGTCCCGCGATCAACCTCGCGCTGGGCTTTGATCAGGTAACCAAATATATTTCCATGGGCCCCCCGGGTATGATGTCGGTTTATCAACCCGTCGACCTTATGGATTTGACCGTAGGTATGAAGTCATGGAATGCGCTTCCTGACGAATTGAAAAATTTCGTCGAGTCCGAAGTTCACGTATATTCCGACTTACATCACGCCCAAATTCAAAAGGCGGACCAAGCAGCCTGGAAAAAATTCGAAGAATCTGGGACTGAAGTTACACGCCTTAGCCAGGATGACGTCGAAGTCATAACGGAGATTGCTGTTAAACGCTGGTACGCCTGGGCCAATAAAGATAAATACGCGGCTCGCGTGTTCAAAATTCACCTCGACTATATGATGTCGGGCTCACTCGGTTACGTGACGCCAGAGCAAATCGAGGGGCTAGAGCTGAAACTTTAAAGCCATCCCCTGAATACCGAGACGTGCGGACTTTGCGGTTGCGCATTTCATTTGACCTTTAACGTCTTTTAAAACCGCAACAGGCAATGGCGGAGCTTAAATCATGCCCAGTGTCGATTTTGTTTTGCCACACTGGCTTTATTGGACGGGGCTAATCGCTTTTCCAATTATTGCCATGGTGCTTTCTCGAAGACCGCAGCCGGAATCTGGCAAACGAAGCACAACGATTGCGTACTTAATCTGGCTGGTTGGTGGCTTTCTCGGATTCCATCGATTGTACCTGAAAAATAATTGGGGTTTTTTGTTTTGGCCGTTGTTCGGTGCCATTCTTGTCTCGAATTCATTCCAACGAGAAGCACGGATCGTTTACTCAGAAACAACCGCTGCGATTACAGCGATTGATGCCAGTAAGAAGCGTGGCGAGAAGACGATTAAGCGCGCAACCACCCAAGTTAGCAGAGCTCAAGAGCGTCTTGCGGCTCTTGCTGCGGACGATCAAAGTCTCCGTAAACG
The DNA here is from genome assembly GCA_021775715.1 of Hyphomicrobiaceae bacterium. Taxonomy (GTDB): domain Bacteria; phylum Pseudomonadota; class Alphaproteobacteria; order Rhizobiales; family Hyphomicrobiaceae; genus JAJFHI01. The sequence goes on from JAJFHI010000465.1 coordinate 4,539, forward strand.
CCAAGAACGCTTAATCAAACGTAACAGCGATAAAATTGAAAAGACCAAAACACGCATCAAAAAACTTGCAAGAGAACGTATAGAGCTCGAACCGAAAGTTGAGCAATCCTCTGCGTTGCGCCAGCAGTGGTCGCAATTGGCACTTTATACTCTATTCGCAATCCTTGCTTTCATGCTGATTGATGCACTCCTCATTCCGGGGCTGACGCGCAAGGCGAATGCTATTCTCGCTGCCGATCCAGACGATACGGTTAAGCGCTCACATCCGCCGGATGATCGAGATCTTGCTGGAACCGGGTTTGTCGGGATGATTGATCGGTTGTCTTTGTTGAGCGGAGAGTTTGTGGCCTTTTGGTCAGTCATCGCGGTGTTCGTTTATTATTACGAGGTCATTGTCCGTTACGTCTTCAACTCACCAACCAACTGGGCACATGAATCCATGTTCCTCATGTTCGGCATGCAATATTTGATCTGTGGTGCCTATGCGATGCTAACGGAGAGCCACGTCCGAGTGGATATCTTCTACGCCAATTTTTCTCCCAGAAGTAAAGCGGTCGTCGATCTCTTGACGTCGATATTCTTCTTCATTTTCGCCGGAGCGCTATTCATGACGGCATGGATTTTTGCCGCAGACTCGTTTCGACAGGGTGAGACGAGCTTTACGGAATGGGCGATTCAGTATTGGCCGGCTAAGATTGTCATCGTGCTCGGGGCCCTGTTGCTGATCCTGCAAGGCGTCTCCAAGTTTTTGAAAGACATTGCCCTTGTCATCTCACCAAAACAGGAGCTGACACATGGGTCTTGAAATTGGCATTGGGTGGCTGACGCTTATCATGGTCGGCAGCTTGCTTGTGCTGTTGCTGTCCGGCTTGCCTCTCGCATTTGTGACGGGCGGACTTGCTGTCGTCTTTCTGTTTTTGTTGGGTGATGCGGATACGCTCAACATTTTGCCGTCACGCATTTTCCCATTGATGACGGACTATCAATTGTCTGCCATCCCTCTGTTCATATTTATGGCTTCGATGCTCGAGCGCGCGGGCATCATCCAGCAGATGTTCGACGCTATCTACAAACTCCTTGGCGGACTGAATGGGGGATTGGCGTCTGCAACGATTATCGCTTCAACAATCCTGGCAGCCATGGTCGGCGTTATTGGTGCAGCAGTGGTGACGATGGGGATCATCGCGCTCCCAGCGATGCTGGAACGAAAGTACGATACGAAGATCGCCATGGGCTCTATTATGGCAGGCGGTACACTGGGAATTCTCATCCCGCCATCGATCCTTGCGATCATCTATGCCGTTGTGGCTGAGCAGTCTGTTGGTGAGTTATTTGTTGGCGCCATTGTGCCAGGCCTAATGTTGTCCAGCCTCTACGTCATTTATGTCACCGCACGCTGCTATATCAATCCAGAACTTGGCCCACCGATACCCGTCGAAGAGCGTGTTAGCTTTAGAGAAAAGCTGGGACTGCTGCGCAATATGGCAGCACCTATAATGTTGATCCTCGTGGTGTTCTCGACGCTGTTTTCGGGTGCTGCAACACCTGTTGAAGCAGCTGGTATTGGGACCTTCGGCTCGTTC
>JAJFHI010000466.1 GCA_021775715.1 Hyphomicrobiaceae bacterium
ATCGGGCATTCGCGAACGCCATATCGCGGCCGACGATGAATACACGTCTGACCTTGGTCTGGCAGCGGCAAAGCGTGCGCTGCTACGTGCCGGTATTGATGCCTCCGATATTGATCTGATTATCTGTGCAACGGCGACACCGGATCGCACTTTTCCGGCGACCGCGGTACGTATTCAGCATGGTCTCGGCGTCACGAGCGGTGTGGCTTTTGATATTCAGGCAGTGTGTTCAGGTTTTGTGTTTGCAATGACCATTGCTGATAACTTCTTGAAGACGGGGCAGGCCAAACGTGCGCTGGTGATTGGCGCCGAGACGTTCTCGCGCATCCTCGATTGGACGGATCGCAGCACTTGCGTGCTGTTTGGAGATGGCGCCGGCGCAGTTGTGTTGGAAGCTGAAACACAACACGGCTCACAGGAAGAGCGTGGAATCTTGTCGACGCGCATTCGGTCAGACGGTCGTTACGAGGATCTCCTGTATGTTGATGGTGGACCGGGCTCGACAAAAACTGTGGGTCATCTGCGCATGAATGGCCGCGAAGTGTTCCGCAATGCTGTGCAGAAGATCTCCGGCGTTATTCAGGAAACGTTGCTGGCCACCGGTTATACGTCGGACGAGATCGACCTGTTCGTTCCGCATCAGGCCAACCAGCGCATCCTCAACGGCATCGCAAAAAAGCTCAGCGTGCCGCCGGAACGCATTATCATGACGCTCGATAAGCACGGAAACACGTCGGCCGCTTCAATCCCGCTAGCGCTCAACCACGCATTTGAGGAACATATGTTGCACGAGGGCAACCTTGTTCTGATGGAAGCAATGGGTGGCGGATTTACCTGGGGTGCAGTGTTGGCGCGTTGGTAACGGTGTTTACGCCCTTACACATGCACGGAAAATTCTCTTATAAATTTCAGACGGTTGTCGCAGACATTAATTGACCCCGCGCCACGATGTCGTTAGCATCCAAGCCAGAAATTAAGTGTGTGTGTCTGGGGAGGCAACATGCCATGGGTGGCAAAACGCTAACACGTGCCGATTTGGCGGAAGCTGTGGTCCGGAAGGTAGGCCTACCGCGCAACGAGTCGCAAGATCTTGTCGAACTCGTCTTAAAGGAAATTTCCTCGTCTTTAGCTGGCGGTGATCACGTCAAGCTGTCATCGTTTGGTTCGTTTGGCATCCGCCAGAAGAGCGAACGCATCGGGCGCAATCCAAAGACCGGAGAAGAGGTACCGATAACGCCACGTCGCGTGTTGGTTTTCCGGCCAAGCAATATTATGAAGGACCGCATAAACGCAGGGCATACACTGCGTAAAATGAACGACTGAAAAAAGATGATCCTTAGTTTGCCGGCAGGGCACCGGCAGCAGCGGGGCCGCCTTATGGGCAAAACACCGGAAGCTTTTCGGACGATCAGCGAGGTCGCCGGAGAGCTTGACGTTCCAAAACACGTTCTGCGGTTTTGGGAACAGAAGTTCTCGCAAGTAAGACCAATGAAGCGGGGTGGCGGACGGCGTTACTATCGTCCTGAGGACCTCGATTTGTTGCGCGGCATACGCGATTTGCTGCACGCAGATGGTTACACCATCAAGGGCGTGCAACGGATTCTGCGTGAGCGCGGTGTCGACGCGGTTAAGAATTCCGCGGTCGATGGTGCGGAAAGCGACGATGCCGACAATTTGCCGCTCAAATCGCGCGGACGTCCGACTGGCCGCCGCACAAGCAGTCAAAACCGATCAAGCCGGACTTCTGCCGAGATTGCCGGTAGGCCATTGATCGAAGATGACAGCAAGTTGGCTGATGTCGTGCATGGTGCGGGCCCTTCCGGTTCTGGCGCCGTGGGCGCTGGGCTGGACGCCAAACAGATGCGGGTTCTACTTGCGGCGATTGCTGAACTTGGATCCTGTCGCGCAACATTGGCGGGTGACGAATCTGCAGCGTCATCTTCTTCTGCAACAGGGAAGATTGCATCCGGCTCAAGTGCAAGCGGACGTGCCAGCAAGGCGCGTCGGAAACGGGCGTGAGCGAGTCTCAGGCCGCGCAGCGACCTTGCCTGCCGTCGAACCATGGCGGCAGGCATGCCGTTATCCGGCTTGATCGGAAGTGGTTAGCAAGATAGATACACGCGTTGATCGAAATACATGCTATTTCGTGAATGATCACGGGTCAGTTGCGTGTGGAAGGCCACCCGTGACGAGGAAATGTCGGAGCGTAGCGCAGCCCGGTAGCGCACTAGTCTGGGGGACTAGGGGTCGCGAGTTCGAATCTCGCCGCTCCGACCATTATTTCATTAACTTAGCTGAATAATCTGGTAGCCAAATGGCGCTAGCCACCAATTCGGCTCGGTTGATGGCGCTTTAGGCGGTGGATTCTATCATTGGATCGATCACCGATTTTAAACGCGGCATGTTGTTCGTCACAAAATCCCACATCACCTCTGGATCAATTCCTAAATTTTCATTTCGGATGCGATTGCCCGTTGCACCGATACTGACCTGCCCCTATCGATGTTTGCTTATTGCTTCATATATTTTTTAACCACCGTGGCGATCCGGTCGGCGCTTACAATTGGAGGCAAAAGCGTTTTGAACGCACCATCCGGTCCAAGCAGATAAATAAACGAGCCGTGTGAGTAAACAGGGCCGTTGTCAGGGTCGACAAAAACCAGAGACTTCTGGACCTGAAACGCGCTGTAGGCTTGTTCCAATTCCTCGAGGCGGCCGGTTAGCCCCACCATACTGGGGTGGATTTTTTTCACCGCCGGTCCGATGTTGGCAAGCGTGTCCCGTTTGGGGTCCACTGTCACCAGCACGGGAGTAACGCCAAGCTTTTGTTCGTTGAGAATATCAACCGCAGCAGCCATGCGCGGGAGAGCAACGGAACAGATTGCTTTGCAATTGGCGTATCCAAAGAATAGCAGTTGAAATTGCCCATTTGGGTTCTTGGACGTTCTCGCCAAACCATTTTGGTCAATTAGATTGAAATCGCCACCCTTGACGTTAGGAAAGCCTGGTGTGTTTTGTGCTTCATTCTGATGACGCTCAGATTCCTCAGGTGATTTATGGACGACGCCATCGTGGCCCCACGCATCGAAAAGGAATACGCTGAGGATAAATAACGAAAACATAAAAACTGAGAGTGAATGGCGCGAGCCTCTGCGTCCGGCCATCATTCTTCCTCTTCCGCCTTGCGCCATCTTTCGTCTTCTTCATGGCCGAGGCCGAAGTAGCCGTTTGCCTTAATCTGTTTTGCCACTCTTGGATCGCGCCGGAACCATGGACCCTTGCCCTTGGCGTCGGGGTTCTTCTCCTGCCACTTCTTGGTCCAGAGATTGGCTTTGTTCCATTTTTCTTCGCCGCCAATACGGATGAACTGGATGAGAAATACTTTGGCGATTTTTTCGTTCTCTCCGACCATCACCCCATCAACATCGACGTCTTTTCCGCAGTAAGGCAGAAGATCCTCAGTCGCCCCGTTGAATGCGGGCTGGCTGTTCTTGGTTACGAAAATTAGTTTGTTATCAACCGAGCGCAACACACCGAGGTTTCTTATGCCCTTACCGCAGTTCGCGGGACAATCGCCCGACAATTGGCACAGGATGTCGACGACCTTTCCGCTGAACGTAGCTTTTTCCTCACCGATCAAGCCCCATTCTTTAGCGTTACTGCCCTTGGCGAAATCCTGCGCGTGCGAGGGCGTGCTTAGAGAGAGCCCTACAACAATGATGCAGGTCACGACCAGAGCGGTCTTCACAAGATTCAATATCATTGGGTTGAGCCTCACTTCTTTTTTGGAATCGCAAATGGTGGAACAACGCCGTAATCTTCATGATTGCGATTGGTGATGCCTTCGTTCGCAATCACGTTCTCAACGACAATGTAATTCACGCCATCACGCAGGTAGTGCATGCCTTTCGCCGTAATTTTATTGCTCTGGATTTCCATCACGGTGTCGGATTGGGCAAGCGGGTCTTCACCCTTCAGCTTTAGGACCATGTAGATGGTTCCATCCTCAGCAAGTACACCCACCGGAATTCCGCCAGCTGCGCACCAAAGCGCGCAGGTGTGGTGAGCCGTGCCGATGACGGCGTCTGGTCCACCCATGACGCCGGAGAGGTAACACCAAGTATCGATGATCTCACCTTTGATCTCCACGGGCTTTGCTGTTGAAGCCGCGATTGATGGACTGATTATCGCAACCATCAATATGAGTGATACGCTGACTAGCGAAAAGATTGCTTTAACATTCTGCACGGCAGACAAATTCCTCCATTGCCAACACCTGATGATCCTCATGCCCACTCGTTGTTGTAAGCGTTGACACATGTTGGCGGCATGCCACGCAAGTCGGTCTTGTGACAAGTCGAAGCGGTTGATTGTTAGGTTTCGAGATTGGCTTCAGCCACCTCGAGCGTCAAACTATTTGTCTGCAGTTATGTGTTTGTTTCACCGTAAAGTGATGGAATCTTTGTTCTAGTCCTCGCAAGCTGACACCAATCAATGCAATGCAGCAGCAAGAAAAGGAATAATAACAATACGAGTTTGCAAAGGGCCACACGTGCTTGTTCGCCTTCAGCACCGGCCGGACCATCGATTGGGGCAGGTCAAATTGATATCGACCGGTTCAGACTCGTTGTGATAGATGTTGAACGACCGCTTCGGTACCATATACTGACCTAGCGTGTGCAGCAGGAATCGACGGAGTTTGTAATCCGTGTGTCCATCCCGGGCGTACTTCAGGCTGATGAGCCAAAAACAATAAGCAACAGCGAATGAAACCCGCGCCTATGCAATTCGCCGCCAACCTCTCCATGATGTTTCAGGAGCATCCGTTTCTTGATCGCTTTGCTGCGGCAGCTGCGGCAGGTTTTCGCCACGTCGAATATCTCTTCCCGTATGATTGGCCCGCGGACGAAATCGCGGCTGAACTTCGCAAACACAATCTCTCTCAGGCACTCTTCAATCTCAGCCCAGGTACTTGGGATGCGGGCGAGCGGGGACTTGCTTGTTTGCCGGGTCGCGAATATGATTTCCGGGCAAGTGTTGATCAGGCGATCGCATTTGCAGAAACGCTGGGGTGTCTGCGGCTGCATGCCGTGGCAGGGCTGGCGCCCGTCGATGCTGAGCCGGCTGCGTTGCGCGATACCTACATCCGCAATATTGCGTTCGCAGCAAACGCGTGTCGGGCGGCCGGGATTGATCTCTTGATCGAGCCCATCAACACTGTCGATATGCCTGGCTTTTTTCTTTCGGACTTTGCGATGGCGTGTGACGTAATTGCCGAGATTGCCCATAATAACGGACCTGAAAACGCGCCCAAGCTGCAGTTTGATATTTATCACTGCGCAAAGATCCATGGTGATGTCGAAGCATGGATTGCAAAATGCAGGGACGTGACGGCGCACTATCAAATTGCCGGTATTCCCGATCGTCATGAGCCCGATATTGGTGATCTCGCATTGGACAGCATTCTCCAAACCGTCGCCGACGTGACACCTGGCGTTATGGTCGGATGTGAGTATCGTCCAAGCGGTAAGACGGAAGCCGGACTTGGCTGGCTTGAGAAGGTTCGCGATTCGGTCATCTGACGCCCCGGCTTACGACCTCGTGTTCAACCGATACGTGGATTGGCTCTGGCTGTCTGGATCTGGCATAGCGGATACTGCGAGACGGACGATTTGATCGCGCCGCCTGTTTCATCCTGCGACGGAGATCGCTGAAAAAGCCCAACTCACGTTGAATTTCTAAGTGGCGAGATATCCGCAAGTTCGGTTTCGCAACCCAATCAAATGAGGTTTTCCGTGTCGAATCGATACTTTAGAAAACCACAGTGTTGCTGAGCGTTTTCGGCGTTTATTGGATACGCGGAGTCTGGCGCTGTTGCAGATAGGCTGCGCGATATCGTTTGACCAGTTCGCTGGCGTTCATTGCCTGGCATGGCTGGTACGTCTTCCCGACGGCGTGGCCTGTTTGACGAACCAGCTTCGGTTTTCGTTTTGTTGGAGTTGTGGGCAGTTCGATACGGCGTGGCAACTTGCGGATGATCCGGTTCAGGCGCCTGATCGGCCCAACGGTCACGACGGGCCGTAACAGCTTCGGTCTGAGGTCACGCACAATCCGGCTTATGCGATCAGGCTTAGCTTCAACAACATCGGAAGCCATCAGGCCCCAGACTATGCCAAGCAGCAGGAAGAAGTGCCGCCAGTGATCGATATCGATGATCACGGCTTCCAGCATAATGGCAACGAGACTTGCGAAGACGATCAGAAATAATGGTTGGACGGGCGTGCGGCGCAGCGCATGGCGGAAACCAAATCCCAGTGTGCCGAACGTCAAGATCAAGAATGCGAATCCACCAAGCCAGCCATTGCTGAGGAAAAGCGTTAGGAAGGTGTTGTGGGCATTCTCGTGATGGTGGTCTGCTTCTGTAAACTCAAGCGCACCGATGCCGAAGGGGTTTTCTTGAATAAGGTCGAACGCCTTCAACTGGCCGCCGAAACGTCCTTCAGGTCCTTCGTCATATGGCTGCGTCAACGTGGTGCGTTCTGTCAGAAGGTCGCCGACCTGGTCTGTTTGAACAACACCTGCAATCAGGCCGACAAGTGCTACGGCGCCAAAAAGACTAAGTGCGATGACCTTGATGCGTTCGATATCGCGGGGTGCGAAAATAAAGAATAAGTAGAGGTAAAGTCCAACAGCGAGCGCGGCACCGATCCATGCACCGCGCGACAAGCTCAACAGGGTGGCCGCGGAAAGTATGCCTATGAATGCCAGAGATGGTACGATCATGCGCGCAGATCGTGTGAGCAAAAGGTGGACCGAGTATACGAGTGCTGGCACCAGGAACGGTCCGAAGACGTTGGGGTCTTTGAAGGTGCCGCGCGCGCGTCCGAATTTGGTAAACAAGTCTTCGGCGCCAGGAAACAGTGAAAAAATACCAACAATGCCTGCAAGTGCAGCTATCAAAGCTGCAACCAGATAGGCATTGAGAAGAAGCTCAGTGTGTTCGCGTGGTTTGTAGGCGACGAATACTGCAAACAAAATAGATGTTGCACACAGATAGAGCGTAACGACGTTGTGCTTCAGGGCAACGCCAACGTCGGTGGTAAGTGTTGTTGCAAAGAATCCTGCAGCACAGAAAACCAGAAGTAGGCACAACGGCGCGCCAAGTCCTGGCATGAAGCGTGTCAAGCCAATGGCTGGCAAAAGAATCATCAACCCAACTGTGAGCACGTCAACGGGGCCTGGTTCCGCAAACACGATCGAGCTGGTCGCGACGGCCAACCAGACAAGGAACAGGGCTGCGTAGTGAACGAAGCTTTTGGCAGAAGTGCGAGCGGGTGCGGCGGGACGGCGAGGGCCGCCGCCGTTGCGCGTGCCATAGCCGTTGTCCTTGCGACCGCCGTACGATGTGTCAAATCTGGAAATACTATTCATGACCAGTGACCTTGCACATCACGTGCCTTGGCAATCTCGATATAAGACGCGATGCTTGTGGGGGGCTGGCATGTGCACGATCCTGAGGTCGGGCCCATGGTTTCGTCTAGCAAACGAGGTTGCAGTCTTGCGGCCAGGATCAGCACCAACTTCGGTTTAGTAGGCATTTTCCGTCTGTAACAGAGCAAACGGGGTCTTCATCAGGATGTAGAAGTCGAGGAATACCGACCAGTTCTCGATGTAGTAAAGATCGTGCTCGACACGCTTTTCGATCTTCTCTTTGGTGTCTGTTTCGCCACGCCAGCCGTTGATCTGCGCCCAGCCCGTGATGCCTGGTTTGACCTTGTGGCGCGCAAAATAGCCATCGACGACATCGTCATAGAGGCGGTTGGCAGCTTTGGCTTCAAGCGCATGCGGGCGCGGTCCGACAAGGGAAAGATCTCCCAATAGGACGTTCAAAAGTTGCGGCAACTCGTCGATGCTGGTTTTGCGAATGAATTGACCAATGCGTGTGACGCGCGGATCGTTGCGTGTGACCAACTTCGAGGCACTCGCGTCACACATGTCTGTGCGCATTGAGCGAAATTTGAAGATTTCGACCAGCTCATTGTTGAAGCCATAGCGCTTCTGGCGGAAGAAGACCGGGCCCGGGCTGTCCAACTTGATGATGATTGCAACAGCTGCCATCACTGGCGCCAACAGGATGAGAGCCACCGTGGCAACGACCTTGTCGAACAGCCATTTCGCGGCAAAGCCCCAATCGGTGATTGGCTTGTCGTGCATGTCGATCATGGGAACTTTGCCAAGGCGCGAATATGTGCGCTGAGAAAATCTCAGGCTCGTGGAACGTGCTGGCACTTTGATGTCAACCGGCAGAACGGAGATCGCTTTAATGGCGCGCGCAACACGTGTCTCAGCGCTGATCGGCAGCGCCAGGATAACAAGGTCTGTACGTGTCTTGCGGGCAAAATCCACGAGCTGATTGAGGCCACCAAGGTGGGGATAACCGGCGCACATGTTTGGCGCGCGGTCGCCCTGACGGTCGTCGAACACGCCCGAGATACGAATGTCACCGCTGGTATCGGCCTCAAGCTGCGCGATGACATCGTGCATAACCTCGCCCGTGCCAAACACAACAGCGCGGCGAAACAGGCGGCCCTGTTTTTTCCAAGTGCTTGCAAGGCCGCCAAAAACCATCCGCGCAGCGACAAGTGAAACGGCGCCGCTGATGTACCACGACGCCAGCCAGACACGTGAGAACTCTGGACCGGCTTTGAGGAAGAACAGTGCTGCGATCAGCAAGGTAAACGCGACCGTCCAACCGAAGATGACACGTGGCATCTGCGCCAGAATGTTGGTCAATCCATTGACGCGATAAAGGCCGAGCAACTGGAATGCGATCAGCGTCACAGCGCCGGTAAAGATGACGGCCAAGGGGTAAAATACCGTGCTGACGACGCCGGTTTCGCCAACGTAGGCGACAGCAATCACAAAGCCCAGCCCCGCGCAGATTGCAAAGTCGACGAAACGAACAGCAGCGCGAACAAGCCTGACAGGGATGAGGCTGCTCTTATTTGCGTAGTTGAAATCTGCCAGACGTGGGACGCGGTCAGATATTGCTGACAGCGCTGGGATGTTTTGGTTGGCAAAAGCGCTGGCTTGAATGGCTGCGCCGGGGTGCTTGGACATGCGTGATCTTTTCCGCGAGAACAATTATTGATTACGGAATAGAAAGCATCGACCGTGCCAGGATGGGCGAAGTTTTAACGAGTTGGTTAGAAATGCTGCGCGTTAAGATTAAGCGCGTCGGCTTTCGCCATAAAAATCAAGGATTTCATCTGTCATGCTGGCGACGGTGAAGCGTTGGTAAATTGCTTCGCGCAGTTCGTCAGCGCGTTGGCGTGCACCATCGAGGTCCTGCATGGCGACGGTCATTGCCTGTGCCAAAGTGGGAACATCGTCAGGGTTAATCATTGGTGCGCCGGTGCCCTGCATGATTTCGGGGATCCCACCGACGTTGGTCGTGATCATCGGCATGGCGGCGGCGCCGGCTTCAAGTACAATGTATGGGAAGCTCTCTTTACGCGACGGCATGACGAGAACATTGCCAAGTGAAAATGCCTCGCGCGCCGGCATGGCCCCCAGAAATTCTGCTCGGTCTGCAAGACCAAGATCATGGGCAAGGGTTTTAAACGTATCAGCATCCGGGCCGTCACCGACGATCGCACAATGTACGCTGCTCGCTGGTGGCAGCGCGGCCAACGCCTTAAGCAGAACATCAATGCCCTTGAGTTCGCGAAGTTCACCGATAAAGACAAAGTCGGCGCTTTGATCAGCTGTATTTGGATCGCGTGTTATCGGAGCGAATTCGCTTGGATGAAGACCGTTGTGAATGACGCGTGTCGGCGCCAGATCTTTTCCGACATGGTTTTCATAGACCGTGCGGGCAAAGCTGCATTCAAAAATGAGCCCGTCCGTTGCCGAGGTTAGGGCGCGCTCTAGCGTCAGAAAGACCCTGCCTTTCAGGGAACGGGGGCCGTAATGAAGGCTGCCACCATGTGGCGTGTAAAACGTTTTGACGGGTGTGCCGCCACGTTTCAGGATGCGTCCGGCCAGCCGTGCGATAGCGCCACCCTTTGCACCGTGTCCATGCAACACGTCCAGTGATAGATTTTCAGCCAATTTTTTTGTGCTGGCGACGGCTGCGACATCACCAAGACCTGGGTTGCGGGTTATTGCTGTGCGGTGAAGGCCAAGCTCAAGTTGGTCGGCCAAGTCGGTCAATCGTTTTTCGGTGAGGCTGTCGGACGTACTGGAATCGACCAGGACGCCGACGCGGTGGCCGCGCTTGGCCTGTTCGGTTGCGACGTCCCGGACATGGCGGAACAATCCACCGACAGGTGCACGAAGGCAATGAAGGATAGCGAGACTTTGTGACACAACTCGAACCAATATTTGAGACCGTTAGGTGCCACTCTACGATATGAGGATTAAAAAAATGGCGGGGTGCATCAGCACTCCGCCATCAAATCCGGTGCCTCTTACCGTGCTGGTCCTAAAAGTAGCGCTCGTAAACGAACACTGTATCGCCAGGACGGACAACATAGTCAGAACCGGCTTCAACCTGTTCGACGACGCCGTTGATGCGGCGGGTGATGCGGTAAGAACGTGTGCTCGCGCGTTCGGTGTATCCGCCACCAATTGCAACGGCCGTTTCCACGGTCATGCCGGAAACATATGGGAATTGGCCGGCGGAGCGGACTTGACCCAGGATGAAGAACGGTCGGTTGATCTGAACATCAACGGTAACCTGAGGGTCGCGCACAAATTCGCGTCCCAGCAGTGCGCGTATTGTTCCTTGTACCTGACGTGTTGTACGGCCACGGGCATTCACTGCGCCGATCAGAGGAACTGTGATCTTGCCATCGTGGCCAACGGTGTAGAGGCGTGACAGGTTTGGCTGGCCGTAAACGAAAATACGCAATTGGTCGCCGCTATCGAGGAGGTATGGGCCATCGGAATCTGCAACGGCCTGTGGACCGTTTTCGAGACTGGTCGTAATGAGTGTGGCATCGCCCCAACCGTAATCCTTGGTGGAGACAGGTTCATACACAGTCGTTGACCATTCACCTGAAGGCATTGGACGATGTATGCCACCAAAAGCAGCATGACGGTTCGCGCAGCCGGTTAGGGTCGTGAATGCGACAAACAGAGTAAGCATTAGGCGTACAGACATAGTACCAATCCTCAAGAGACACGTTGACTGGAGCCCATTAGAGGCGTTGAAGGTTAAAAAATGCTGAGTACGCGTTTTTTTTTGAGACAGTTAAGGGATTCATAACCGGCACTCGTTTTAATTCGAGGCACGAATTAGGTCTCAATTGAGCGGTCCCATGCGCAACCCAAATC
>JAJFHI010000467.1 GCA_021775715.1 Hyphomicrobiaceae bacterium
TGAGAAGCTTGCAGCTGCGCTGCAGGATGCCTCCAAAACGACCGGCGAGAAGATCTGGCGCATGCCACTCGACAAAGCGTTCGACAAGCTGATCGATTCCAAAAACGCCGACATGAAGAATATAGGCGGGCGCTGGGGCGGCGCTAATACGGCGGCTCACTTCCTGCAACGCCACATCAAGGATACGCCGTGGGCTCACATCGATGTCGCCGGCACTGCAATGGATGCCAACGCCAACGACATAAACCAGAGCTGGGGATCGGGCTGGGGTGTCAGGTTGCTCGACCAGTTCATCGCCGACCATCACGAGACGCCCGCAAAATCATCGTGAGGTGATTGAGGTCGGCCTTGGTCGGTGGGTGCCAAATAACCGGTACAGATGAGACGCTCGGGCGACATGCAACTTGGGTCGTCGAACAGATTTCTGGATTTCTGTTCTGGTGATCAAATTCTTAGATGTCGGCCGCTGGCTTTTGACCAGCGGCCGACATCGTTTTAAGTGAAGATTTCGAGGGCTCGATATGGGCTTTTAGGATGGCGTCTCCCGTTCGGATCGTGACAGGAGGAATCCGACAGATCTGATGATCCTGGTGCGCTATTTGGAGCCTGGTGAAAACACAGCGACCTGGCTAGATTGCACCAAATTGAAACACATGTAAATTGGGGCTTAAGTACAATATATTTTCCATAATATATATTATGCGAATATCGTTTGCCGTAAATGTAATGATTTTCGGCATTACTTGCATTTTCGATTTCAGGATCTCTCACAGCTTGAGTTGTAACAGCCTTGCCTCAGCGCTGGGATTGACCCTGTGACCCGGCGCCGAATTGCACTGATTTTCGACCCAATCCTAACCTCTTATACCTGTGCGAACCTATGGTCAGTGAAATGCCAGACAGAGATATTTTCGGTCACGGAAGATGCCAAGCGCTGCGAATAATTTTCGCTCACTGACATCGGCTTTTCCGATAACAGCCAGGTTGCACGCGCCTTCGTGCAATCCTGCTTACAGTTGCTACAATACTAATTACGAATCCAGCATCCGACAGGCGCACGACATGCTAATGCCCACCAACCTCCCCTAACCCAGCGCGAGATTGTTGACAGCGTGTCGCTAAACGGTGGAGCCTTAAAAATCCAAAAGTGCGTCGCTGAGGCCAGAGATCTGACCCGCCGATAGGTGTCCCTCTTCTCGCAAAAACTGCACACCGCACCGATCTTCGCTCTTCCATGCCAGGCGGCAGGGAAAAACCCCGATCTGAGCAACGGACAAAACCAACTGATCGCCGATTTCGACGGGCAACGTGCAGTGCAAGCCAAAGCCGCCTTCAGATGCATTTTCAATAATTAGATCGCGGTCCGGCTGGCCGTCGATCATGCATCGCGCTGGCCAGTTGGCGGGATAGCGCTGATATTTGCGACGGCTCGCAGGTTCGAGAGCGGGCTGGCGACGAAGGCTCTGGTGCTGAGATGCGAAACGCATAAGGAATATACCCTCAATAATTGCGATATTCGAATAATACCCGCCAATGGTTGTGCAAGGGTTACCTGTCCATCTGTTATTGGTTGTATCGACGCGCAGGCCGGACCGTCGTCTGACGACATTGGAGCGCGACAAAAAAGGCGGTCGCAAACGACGGCCTTCTCTAGCTTGCAACTGCAGGCGGATTGCTTGTGCGACCAACTTAGGCCATGCGAACGCTGCGGTAGAGCTGCTCTGGACGACGAGAAACGCACTTGAATTTCTGTGTGCCGGCCTGGCCAGCGTCGTGCTGAACTCCGCGATATGTCAATTTGGTCAATTCGACCTCTTTGTTGTATTGACGCTGTTCGGCTTGATTGCTTCGGTGCCGGAGGATGAGCATCAACAAAAAAGCGGCAGATTGAGGAACAAAAATTAGGCGCGCGAACAACAGCCAATAACAATGCGCCTTCTTTTGCTACCTGCCGTCCCACACTAGAGGCCAACCAGATACTGACGGAGTAGTGCCGCGATGTACAAACTTATTGGAATGCCAGCGACACGCGCGTTTCGTGTTCTGTGGATGTTTGAAGAACTTGAGGTCAAGTACGAGGTCGACCCCGTTGCGCCGCGCAGCGATGAGGCCAAAGCCTTCAACCCGTCTGCCAAGGTTCCGATGCTTCAGGTGGGCGACGACGTCATCATCGACTCTGTCGCGATCTGTCAGTTTCTCGCCGACAGCAACGGAAAACTCACCTTCCCCGCCGGCAGCATTGAACGCGCCAAGCAGGACAGCTGGACGCAGTTTGCCCTCGACGATGTGGAATCAACACTCTGGTACAGTGCCAAACATTCGTTCGTTCTGCCGGAAGAGATGCGCAGTAAGAAAGCCCGCAAGGCATGCCGGCACGACTTCGATCGTGCGATGACCGCCTTTGAAGCACGACTCGGAGCCAACACTTATGTCATGGGCGACACATTCACGGTGCCTGACATCATCCTCGGCCACCTTGCCGGATGGGCCAAGATCAATGCCAAATGGGATATCCCAAAAGGCACCGTTGCAGACTATTTCGAACGCGTTCGGTCACGCCCGGCGTTTCTGAAAGCCATGGATGTGCGCAAGAGTTATGATTCATGAGACCAAAACACATTCACAAGCTCGTTTCGTCTCTTGTTGCGGTCGCCGTTATGATGATCGTTTTCATACCTGCGCCCACGCACGCAGATCAAACCGCCGCTAACGGGAAACCGACCATCGCGTTCTTCGGGTTTCGTTTCATCAACTCATCTTCATTGCCGCCGAGTAAAGGCGAACCCAACCGCATCAAACTGTTGGACACATCGATCAAGGAAACGCTGGAGGCAAGCGGTCTCATCTCAGTTCTGCCAGTGTCAGAGGAAATCTTTGCCGAGATCGCTAAGGAGCAACACTTCGGAGAGTGCCAGTGCGAAGCCAAATTTGGCAAACGCGTTGGCGCCAAACTGATGAGCTGGGGCACGGTTGAAAAGATCTCCGACGTCCTCCTGACCATCAAAATCTACATCGCTGACGTTGACACCAACCAGTATAAATTCGTTAAGAACGTCAACATTCGTGGCAACGACGACGCTTCATGGCTCAGAGGATTGCGCTGGTTGCTGCGATATTATCTTGATGACCTGAAGTGATTTGTGCGCCTGCGACATGAGCCAACCCTGCCATTAGCTTGCACGTCACTCATATGCGTTGCAATGCAGCAACCCATAGGCTGGACCGGACAAACGTGCAAATCGGTGCCAGCCGATATCTGCGCACCATAATGTGAGAAGCTGTTACTTCTTCCGATCCGCGTCATAGTGTTTGCTTCTGAAGTAGGCTTTTACAGCCTGTCGTCCCGATTTCTTCAGGAGCTAATTTTATGTCGAAAACAACATCCGCCCTTTTGGTCGCTACCGCTGTCGCAACAGCCGCAGCCATGAGCATTGGCGTAACGGACGTTCGCGCGGCTGATAAGGAAAAATGCTACGGAGTGTCTGTAGCCGGTAAGAATGACTGTAAGGCAGGTGCGGGCACAACATGCGCGGGCACATCAACCGTCGATTACCAGGGTAACGCCTGGACGCTCGTTCCAAAAGGCACCTGCGTAACGATGGAGTTGCCGGAAGACCGCAAAGGAAGTTTGGCGGAATTGGATCGCGACCTCCCGAAGGCTTAGTCGCAAAGCCTCGGGCCACGATGATCATACGGTGATCAATCCGAGGCCAATCGAAAAAACCTCTCTGAAAATCCACGCCCTTGCACTTTGAATTATTTCAAGCAGGGGTGTGGACACCAGTCGAAGGGCTTGTTGGCGATGCCGCACTCACGAAACAAATCGCCGATCGAAAATGCTGGTAAAACCACCCCTCTCCCAGCGCGGGCCGGTGTGGGTTTCAAACCCGAACACTTCGATATCATCGTCAGCGATCAACCAGATCTCGGTTGGTTTGAAGTCCACCCTGAAAACTATATGGGTGCCGGTGGTTTGCCGCATCACCAACTGAACCGAATTCGGGAACGCTATCCGCTTTCGTTACACGGCGTCGGCCTGTCTATTGGGGGACCACGCGATCTCGACACGCATCATCTCAATCGTTTCAAAAAACTGATTGATCGTTATAGCCCTGCCAGCATTTCAGAGCATCTGGCCTGGTCCACCCATGACGACGGCCACCTCAATGACCTGCTGCCACTGCCCTACACGCGCGAAACTCTTGATGTTGTCGTGGCGCATATCGATCATGCTCAAGCGATATTTAACCGCCCGATCCTGCTCGAAAACCCAGCCACTTATGTTGTGTTTGAAACCAGCACATACAGCGAGATAGATTTCCTGTCTGAAATCGTGGCACGCACCGGCTGCGGGTTGCTTCTAGATGTCAACAATGTCTACGTCTCTTGCACGAACCACAAGCGTGATGCGGCGGCCTATATTGAAGCCTTTCCGCTGCAGCATGTTGGCGAGATCCATCTCGCGGGCCATGCCGAGGATCACGATGATGCTGGCGAACGGCTGCTGATAGATTCCCACGACCGACGCGTGATTGAAGAGGTTTGGGCTCTATATGCCAAAACCATTTCTCTCACCGGACCCAAGCCCACTCTAATCGAGTGGGACGAAGATATTCCGGAGTTTCCGGTGTTGCTCAATGAAGCCCGCCGCGCCGGGAGTATTCTATTTGATCATCAAGATGGGGACGACAGCCGGCAAAATTTGGCCATGTCTGAGCAACTGTCATGAACAACGACCCGCCAAAGGAAATGGAGCACGCTGACACCGATGCTATCGCATGGTGGACAGATCGCGCCCGCCTATTCTCGACCGCCTTGCGCGCACCAGAGGAAGCAGTGCCCCCAGAAATTGGAAAGACAAACAATCAACCGTCTCTCAAACGATTTAACGTCTATCGAAACAACGTTGCCTCAAGCCTGCGGTCGGCAATGGCGGCGACTTATCCCGTTGTCGAGGCTCTCGTCGGTGCTGAGTTTTTCGCACCGATGGCACAGGCTTATGTTGCAGATAACATCCCGTCCTCTCCGGTGCTGTTGGAATATGGCGAAAGTTTCGCAGAATTTCTTGAGCGTTTCGAGCCCGTTCGCCAACTTGGCTATCTGCCCGATGTTGCCAGAGTCGAATGGGCCTTCAACGAGAGTTTTCACGCCAAGGATGCCGAGCCCATCACGATCAAAGCCTTAAGCGCGCTTGATCCGCAGGCGCTCGAATATGTGCGTTTCGCTCTTCACCCGTCGCTGCGTTTGACCCGGTCAAGCTGGCCGGTTCTGTCGATATGGCAGGCCCACCAACAAGACGACCCAGCTGCTCACATGGAAAAGATTGCTGGCCCACGGCAAGGCGAAGCTGGTTTTGTCGTCCGGCCGAAATTTGAAGTGACTGCAACGATCGTACCGGTCGCCGCAGTTGATTTCCTCACCGAACTTTCCAACGGCAAAACACTGACGCAGGCTGCCGACGTGATCACCGAGGCGGAACAAGCGGATATGGGTGCGATGTTGGCTACATTATTTGAAGCGGGCTTGGTTGCCGGTTTGATGCCACTCGATAACAACACTTGACTACGGCGGTCGCCAAGACAGCCCCCTTCAACCGCTCATGAAATAGGAAACACAAAATGATTCAGACACTCGCAAATCTTTACGACGGATTTTTCGGAGCGATTGAACGCATTACTACGGGTTGGTTTCTAGGCCTAGCCGCGCGCCTGACTTTCGCAAGCGTGCTTTTGTTTTATTTTTGGAACTCCGCCCTGACAAAAATTGAAAGCGGCTTCACAGGACTATTCACACTGACAACAGGTGCCTATGGACAGATCCTGCCGTCGGTTGCCGAAGCCGTTCAATATGACACCGATAAGATCGCATTCCTTCCCTACGGGCTCATCGCATATCTTGGGACTTACAGCGAATTCATTCTTCCGGCTCTCATCGTCGTAGGTCTGTTCACGCGCGCCGCCGCATTCGCCATGCTCGGCTTCGTTGCAGTGATGACGTATGTCGACGTCAATTTTCACAATGTCGAAGCCAAAACGATTGGCAACTTCTTTGACCGCGTCCAGGATTCATCCCTTGCCGATCAAAGATTGTTGTGGGCGTTCCTTCTTATCGTTCTCGTGGTCAAGGGAGCGGGCGCTATTTCTCTTGACGCATTGCTCGCCAAGTCCATCCGACGTAATTGACCAAATCAGTCACGTCGAA
>JAJFHI010000468.1 GCA_021775715.1 Hyphomicrobiaceae bacterium
GTCGCCTCGAAGCGTCCCACGCAGCGCCTGCCGTGGCCGTCGCTCAGATATTAGCATCGTCGCTGAACGCCCTCTAGGCTTGCTTCTCGCGCCACGCATCAACGCGTTCCATCAACCAGCTCCACGCCTCTTCTTCACGCGTTCCCGCTGTTTTCAAGATTGCAATTTCAAGATACTTGAGCTCTGCCTCAACCTTCTCTGACGGCAACATATGAAGGCGCGACACCAACACCGCGCACTCCAACACGGCCGCCTGCGCCCGGTTCATTCCCGTCCATGGAGCATGATTACCAACGTGGGCCACTCGACAGACAAACTTTGGACGCACATCGTCTTCGATGACCTCTTCAACCGCCAGTTCCCAATGCGACAACGCCGCCTCCAACACACCGCCTTGCACTTGTTCCGCCTTGCGCACAGCCCAATCCCGTCGCCCCGTCAGGCAGCCTGCGAACACGCGCACGTCGTCGGTATGGTTCGCCACCGCAAACGGTACAGCACGCAAATTGTCCAACGTCCGTGACGGCTTGAACGGAGCAATCGTCCAGCGATCACCATCGGTTGCAATCAACCCAAGCGGTGCGATGTGCACATCGCCAGCCGAATTTGAGGTCGTCACAATGGTTTCTGTAATCAGCGGCATGGCGCGTTTGCTCCGACGTCTTGTTCACTCTGACTTCTCGTCAGATTGTTTCTTATTTGCGCGGGCCTCGTCATCAAGGCGACGTTTGTGGCGTTCTTTCGCTTGCTTTGCACGTTTGGCCTTCAACGTTGCACCTTCCTCAGCATGACGCATCTTGTTTTCCACCAGCTTGTCGGCTGACACGCCCCAGTCGATCGGTCGGTCCTGAACATAGCGCTTTCCCAGCGCCTGCGCGATCTCCGCCTTTGCCAACTCATAGCCAAGATAAAACGCATGGCTGCTGTCGTCGTCGACATCTAGCTTCGGGTAGAGCGCAAATGCGTCTTTGGCCGTGGCATGCATATCGCGGTTATAGATGTGCACACCGTCACCTGCAGCTTCAATACGATAATTCAAATCGCGCACCGCCTTTGCCATCTCGGCGATTTGATCAGGCGTCTGCGTGAACGGCTTCAAATTATGCAACGACAGCAAGCCATCACCGTACCCTTTCGGCAATCCATCGTCTGCCTTGGCGCGATACATCAACCGGCGTGCGCCATCGTGCTCTTCAATGGTGCGCCTGGTGTGTGGTGAGACCTGCACGACCAGGACATTACCGATCTTAAGCTCCGAACAAATTCCCATCAGCGCAGCGGTCACGCCCAAACTGTCAGCATCGGTCAACTCTGTGAGGTTGCCGGTCCCCATCAATATCTCGACGTCCGGCCGCTTCCGCCTCAACTCGGCATAGCGCTCCAGGGAGGGCATAAATCCGAAATGAATGGGATCAAGGATCGGGTCGGCAATATGTGTGATGCCACGTTCGTTTGCCAAATCAATTGCCCGCAGCAATGACGCCAAATCACCATGCGGTTTCGGCACCAATACTGGAACGCAGTCCGTTCCCGCGACCACATCCAGAGTTGTTTCATCAAGGCTCAGAACGAAATCGGCACCCGCCTTTGCACCGCGTTCCAGTTCAGCAACATCACCTGAATCAACGCTCACCCGCATGCCCTCTGCCTTGAGAGCCATGATCGCCTCTTCCAAATGCGCAAATCGTGTGTCGGGCTGACAACCTATATCAATCACATCAGCGCCCGCCGCCGCATGCCCCTTGGCGCGCGCAACAATGTCGTCAACCGTCAACGTCGGCGCTTCTATAATCTCGGCAAAAATCCTAACATCGTATTGCGACAGATCGGGTGGTCCGCCGTCGTGTCCGAAATACTGCGGGATGTCGATCACTTCGTCCGGGCCCCGCTCAAACGGCACCCCGTAATGCGAGCTGAGTTTGTCCAAATCCATACGCGTGCGTCCGGGCACAATCACACGGTTCACACCAAGCGGTTTGGACAAGCGTTTGGTGACAATTGCTTCCGTCATTAACGCCGCGACTTTGACGCCAATATTCACAACCCGCCACGAGTCATCGGCCAACCCAAGGCCGGCTACCTGGGCTGTCAAACGATGTTCGGCCAAATGACCTGTCAGGAAGAGGAGCTTTTCAGCCATTCAAGACGCGCCTCAATCGCCGCTTCGAGATGGGCCACGCTTTCAACAACGGTCGTTTCCTCGAAGCTTTTGAGGCTCTCGGTGTTGGCAAGATCAATCCGTCGCGGATAAACCTTGACCATCCCCTTCGGCGCCTCGGTGTCCATTTCCGGTGCATTATCGCATGCAAACACGATCGATGGCACGCGGCACTTGCCAGCCTGGGCAAAAACATTGGTGGCAAGGTTATCGGAGATGCCAGCAACGCACTTTGCGACCGTGTTCGACGTCGCTGGCGCCACGATCAGCGTGTGGTAGACGCCGTAATAAAAGTTTCCGACCGGCACAGCCGACGCCGTCGTGTCCTTGAAGACGCGCGTGCCATCCGGCAAATCAAGCTTTTGCTTGTACATGCTAATTACTTCAGCCGCGGCTTTGGAGACAAACACATCCATGTCCGGCAGCCTCTGCATCAGCTCCAGACTTTCTTTAAAGAAGTGTCCCGAACCCGTAAGCGCCCATCCAAACCGCGGCGTTTTTATTTTTTCTTTTACCATCTCATTCGCCTAACACGCCACGGCCAAGGCGTCGACATCTCTCGCAAGCCGACCAAGTTGCATTGCACCGCGCACCTCTGCCAGCAAGCCGGCCCGGCGAACGACCATTGGAAACCATGGATCGACAACTCCGCGCCGCGCCAGCGCCGACCACGACCAACCTGGTGCCACTCGCTGCGACTTCACCAGCAGGCAGCGTGCATCACCAATCAACTCCGCCAAGCGCGCTGCCAACGCGTCAGACGTGACACTCCAATCGCTTGGCAAGGTCGCATCGAGTGCCATCATTTGTTCCGGCGACCAGACCGGCACATGACCACTCGAAAGCGCGCTGCGGATATCAGTCATAGTCCGGGAAACGATAAATTTCGGCGATAACGCTGCCATCACTTCGCCAGTGGCCGTCATTGCTGCCAAGGCCTTGTCATGCGCAATCGCATCCGAAAAGCCATCCAATTTCTGAGCCCTGCGCACATCGTCGGCCAGAGCACCTCCACCCGGCACAATCACAACAGGCCGCGTTGCGCGCGCTAACACATGCAGAACCGCACAATGCCGCCCGGTACGTACGAGACTGCCGCCAACCTTAATAACAATAATGGGAGTGGGCATGTGCCGTGGCATGAACGGATGCCTAACGCACCGACCCGGTAAATTCCGCATGACGCAGCCCGCCACGTGGACGCACAATCTCGACACCAAGTGCGGCCGGTTCAAACTCAAGTTTCTCAACACGCACGCGCACAGAGACAATACGATCATCGGCCAAAATATGCGCCGCGATGCGTTCGGCAATCGTCTCGACGAGATTGATGTGCCCGGCGCCCGTCACCTCTTTCGCAGCCTTGATAAGATTATCGTACGATGGCACCTCGGCAATCTGGTCATGTTCGCTTTGCACATCCGGGCGCACAATGGCTTCGATCGAAAATCCAACCTTTTGTTTGCGCCCCTGCTCTTCCGGATAAACACCGGCTTCAATTGGCAGCACCAGATCGCGCACGAAAATGCGATCGCGCGGGCCCTCGGCATGAGCCGCATTTTGAATGTGGCGGCCTGCCAGTTTCGCCATGTCTGTCATGGTCTTTTTTCCTTTTGGCCAAAAACAACAAGAAAGAGCAACAAGAGGTGGACCACAAACGACGTGTGGTTGGAAGAAATGATCATCAATGCTTCGCGGACGAAACTTGCAGATATGAGGGTACGGCGGCGCGCACGTCTTGCAAAGCCCCAATATCAAGGCGTGCCGTCCGTTCGTGCTTAGCGGTCAGGGCGCCACGAAAACCCACGATATCTGGGCTACATCTGAGAATAAGTGGCAAATCCGCAATTGTAAGACCGCCCGCCAAACCCGCTTTAAGCCCTTCTCTCCGCCCTACGTTGATAAATTCATTCAGCCGGATCACAGTCAGACAGCCAAGAAGACCGCCAGCGACCTTGTCGGCCGTATCGAGCATGACCCCGTAAAACCCAGCCTTCGCCAATGTAGAAATTACGGAAAAATCGGGATCACGGTCAGCCAGAAGCACAGCGACCAGTTTCGCGTTGGTCGGCATCGAGTGCGCCATTGTCTTTGACAACGCCACCGCATCAACGTCGGGGAACAGTCCGATCTTGATGATATCCGCACCGGCATCCGTCATTGCCTGCGCGGCCTCGGCAATTTCAGCAGCAGATCGCAGCTCATCGCCAAGCGTGGCACTTAAGGGAATGTGGCCCGGGACAACGCCACGGATACGGCGCAACATTTCAGTCGCAACCGCCCCAAGTGCTCCCGCCCGCGGCTCCTTGGCATCAATAAAATCGACGCCAGCTTTTACACACGCCGAAGCCTCGGCTGCATCACGCACGCTGGCCAGCATGGCAACAGGCCCCATCAAGCCATAGAGATCTTGTGTTGTATCGCCGTTTGGCCCACGCACCTCGGCGGGCTTCAGGCCAATGCCCGCGGTCATACGACTGTCGCGAACACGCGCTCTTGTTCAGCGCGAACCGCGTCCGGATCAGCGCGCTGTTCGCGTGTCAGTTCGATCGCGGTATCCTGCACGATTGTAGCCGGTTGGCCGCCAACGCGAATAATACGCGTGGCCAACATCACCGACTCGGTGCGGTCGTGCGTGACAAACAAAACCGTTGTCGGGCTACGGTTCCAAAGGTCAATTAGCAGCTGGCGCAACGATTGCGCGGTGGGATCATCAAGCGACACAAACGGCTCGTCCATCAGCAAAATGTCTGGCTCCAGGATAAACGCCCGCGCCAACGCCGCCCTTCGCTGCATACCAAGCGACAAGCGCTCAGGATAAACATCACCAAGTCCTTCGAGGCCGACACTTGCCAACATCTCAGGAATTTTTTTCAGCTTCGGATCGCCGTCTTCCATCACCAGTGCGATGTTCTCGTGCACCGTGCGCCACGGTAACAAGCGCGGCGCTTGAAACATAAACGACAACAACGGATCACCGCCACCAAGCGACACCCGACCCTGATAGTCATGATCAAGGCCTGAGACGACATTCAACAACGTCGACTTTCCGCAACCCGATGGACCTGTGATGACGACAAACGAACCCGAATCGACATTGAGTTCGACGTCTCGCAGCACGTTGAGCGGCGGACGGCCAACAGTTGCCGGAAACGTCTTGGCATCCACGCGAATGGATACAGCGCCTGTTACCTCCGCCATCTGTTCACCCTCTGATCAATCGGCTGCAGTATGCCAAATTCAATCACCTGGACGACGGCGATAAAGGCGACGGCATAGGCAAGGATCTGTGCAACATCGTATTCCTGGAAGGCGATTTGCAACTGATAGCCAACGCCATTGGAACGCCCCAATAACTCAACTACCAAAACAATTTTCCAGACCAGCGATAAACCGGTTCGCGCAGCCGCTGAAAGAAATGGTGCAAGCTGGGGCAACGTCACGTGGCGCAATGTCTTCCACCAACTGAAG
>JAJFHI010000469.1 GCA_021775715.1 Hyphomicrobiaceae bacterium
ACTGCACCGCCGCCGCGTTCTGCGCGAGGCCCGTCAACTTCGCCTGCAATGGACTGCATTTGACAAGGCGTTGGCACAACCAGCCATACGTGAGGGTCTCGAAAAGAAATATCAAGCGACCGACACCATGAGTCTAAAGCAAGCCATGTTGATGCAGGAGCTTCAGACAAGGCCCTTCTTATCAGCTTGGATCTCTCGTTACACCAGCGGAGCGAAGCCAGAAACGTTACTTGGCACATTGACCCAACTGAGCCGGCGCCCCCCCGTTACGACCGCAACACCTTAGTATTCGATTTCACGGCCAGATCTTCATAGCCGCCAAAGCCGCACGACTCAAAGCCCCGAGCCACTGCGCTACACGACTCCACAACTGACCGCGCGATTGCGCCGCCGCCAAGCGCTTGAGGCTATCGTTATCGAGCCTGACACCGTCGTCAGCGATAGTCGCCATTGCCGCGGCACCACGACGGACGTCATTAATCAGTGCTGGTGCATCGACCAGCAAACGACCAAGGTCGCTTGCTCCTTGTCCGGCATCACGCAGCATTCCTTGCGGTCCGAGATTTTGATCAATCCACTCTTTGGCGATGGGCTCGGCGGCCATCCAGATATTGAGTTCCGGATCAAGAATGCGCGCCACACCTTCAACAATCACCATCGACTTTTGCAGATTGATCAACTCTGGCCGCGTCTCCATGTCAAACACATCCGTGTAAGCAAACAACTGGCCGAGCAGGTCGGCCATAGAGATCTCATCAGCAGTGCGGCCGTGGATTGGCTCGCCAATCGCGCGCATGGCCTGCGCGAATGTCTCCACGGTGTGATGGGCTGGCACGTAACCGGCTTCGAAATGAATGGCCGCAGCGCGATGGTAGTCTTTGGTGATCAGACCGTAGAGGATTTCCGCCAGAAAGCGCCGTTCCTTTAGCGTCAGCCTTCCCATGATACCGAAATCGACGGCCACAACTTGACCGTCGGCCTCAACAAACAGATTGCCCTGGTGCATGTCGGCATGGAAAAAACCATCGCGCATCGCGTGGCGCAGGAATGTGCGAATAACCGTCAGCCCCAGCGCTTTGAGATCAAATCCAGCGTTGCGTAATTTTTCCGTATCCGCAATCGGAAAACCGTCGATCCACTCTAACGTCAGAACACGCCGCGAGGTGCGCTTCCAATCAACCGACGGAACACGAAATCCTTCGTCACCGGCGATGTTCTCCGCCATCTCCGAAATTGCCGCCGCCTCAAGACGAAGGTCCATTTCAAGTTCGGTCGTGCGTTGCAGTTGGTCGACCACGGCAGTTGGGCGCAGTCGCCGCGAGGGTGGATGGAACCGCTCCACCTGCCGGGCTACGAAGTAGTAGCTGTCGAGGTCATTCTTGAAGCGCTTCTCAACATTGGGACGCAGCACCTTCACCGCCACATCCCGTGTCACGCCACCGTCGACAACTTGTGCTTTGTGAACCTGTGCAATTGATGCCGCCGCGATCGGTGGTCCGAACTGGCTGTAGACGGCATCCACGTCGGACCCGAGGCTTTGTGCAATTGCGCGACGTGCAACATCGTCGGCGAACGGTGGCATCTTGTCCTGCAATCGCGACAAGTCACCTGCAAGCTCCGATCCGATCACATCGCCGCGCGTCGCCAGGAATTGACCGAGCTTGATATAACTCGGCCCCAGCCGTGAGATGGCACGACTGATGCGTTCCGACTTTGGCTGACCGATACGAAATGGCGCCGTCAACACGCGAATGGGCCAGGTCAGCGCCTGCGCCAGGCGCAACGGAAATGGTACCGGAATCCCTTTTGGGACAAACCGCACCCCGTGTTGTGCCAGCACCAAACCAGCGCGCGTCAAGCGCATGATGTTGCCAAGAGCTGTTGCCACAGTTGCCGTCGTCCTCGCGAATTTCTAAATTGAGCTGATAGCCAGTCTCAGGTTTGAATGTTGATGGGTACGAGGTTCGCAGGCCTCGGGCAAGAGACGTCTTGTGATGTGCTGAACAGCGGCGGGTGCAATCCAGCTTTTCGTTAGATCTTCCATCCGGAGTGGATTGCCGCAATACCACCCGTGAGATTGCGATAGCTGACGCGCTCGAAACCGGCGGCACTAATCATGTCGGCAAAGGTATCCTGGTCTGGAAACTTGCGGATGGATTCGACCAGATAGGTGTAGGGGTCCGATGCGCCGGCGGTTAGCTTGCCCAAACGCGGAATAACTTCGAAGGAATGAAAATCATAAAGGCGGTCGAGCACGGGCACCTGAACCTCGGAAAACTCAAGGCACATAAACCGTCCACCAACTTTGAGCACCCGGTAGGCTTCTTCGAGGGCCTTGTCGATGTGCGTGACATTGCGAATACCGAATGCGATCGTATAGGCATCGAAGCTGCGGTCTTCGAACGGCAACACCTCGGCATTGCCTTCAACCAAATCGATGCGGTTGCTCAAACCGGCCTTCTCGACGCGTTTGCGCCCGACCGACAGCATCTCAGGACTGATGTCGCAGATCGTGGCCCTCGCCCCATCTCTGGACGCCTTCGCATAGCGCATTGCGATGTCACCAGTGCCGCCCGCCACGTCCAAAAGACTGAACGGTCGCTCACCACGCGGTGGCGCTAGCCAGGCGATCATGTCGCCTTTCCACAACCGGTGCAGCCCACCCGACATCAGGTCATTCATCAGGTCATAGCGTTCTGCCACAGTGGCGAACACTTCGTTGACTCGGTCCTGGCGCTCTTCGTCGGCGACCTTCTGGAAGCCGAAGGTTGTCGATGTATCCTGAGTACTTTTTATCATGGGATAATCGTAGCCCAACGAAGGTCTTTTCGTCATCTAGGAACGCGCATACAGCGGCAATTCGCGCAACAATATTGGCAAACTGGCGCGCATCGCGGATGCCCGCTATCACAGGACGCCTCTTGAGACGCGAAAGGACGCCACCCCTTGCCTGAGCTACCCGAAGTTGAAACCGTTCGCCGCGGGCTTGAGCCAGTGCTTGTGGGAGCGACGCTTGCCCGTGTTGTACAGCGGCGTCCGAACCTTCGGTTTCCATTT
This sequence comes from Hyphomicrobiaceae bacterium, assembly GCA_021775715.1. Classification (GTDB taxonomy): domain Bacteria; phylum Pseudomonadota; class Alphaproteobacteria; order Rhizobiales; family Hyphomicrobiaceae; genus JAJFHI01. The sequence continues at coordinate 3,058 of JAJFHI010000469.1, forward strand.
CCAAAAGGTTTTGTACACCAACTCAAAGGCCAGCGGATTGATGCGCTGCATCGCCGGGCAAAATATCTGGTGGCTGAGATTTCGAACGGCCAATCGCTGGTGATGCACCTTGGCATGAGCGGCCGGTTCACGATCACGCCGCCTGCCACAGCAGCAAACTTGGGCAGCAAAAACAAACCCGGCGTCTTCACGCACGACACCGGCGCTGACCCTAAGCACGACCACGTTGTGTTTGAAACGACAGCCGGTGCCCTTGTGACCTACAACGACCCGCGCCGGTTTGGTTTCATGCTGCTGATTCCAGACGCGGAATGCGCAACACACAAACTGTTTGCCAACCTCGGTGTTGAACCGTTGGGCAATCAATTGACAGCGGCTTATCTTGCCGAACGCGCTACGGGGAAGAAAGTCGACCTCAAAGCGTTTCTGATGGATCAGCGGATCGTTGCTGGTCTTGGCAACATCTATGTTGCCGAAGCGCTTTACCGTGCTGGCCTCAGCCCCAGTCGCAGCGCTGCAACACTGGCAACCAAGACCGGCAAGCCAACACCAAGAGCTGAAAATCTAGTGCCTGCCATTCGTAACGTTCTCGATGATGCGATTGCCGCCGGTGGCTCATCATTGCGCGACTACCGCCAGGCAGACGGCGCACTTGGTTACTTCCAACACACGTTCGCAGTTTACGGCAAAGAGGGCGAGCCTTGCCAACGCCACGGCTGCAGCGGCAACGTCAAGAAGATCGTGCAGGCTGGCCGCTCGACGTTTTATTGCAGCAAATGCCAGCGCTAACCAACGAACGTTAGTATCCGCGATCACCGAGCCGGCGATGCGTGAACAAGCCCGGCGCAACGCCGATGTTCCAGCCGCGAGTGCGCCACCAGCGGTCGTTTAATTCAATCTCTAGATTCTTAAAGCCGTTGACCTTGCGTCGGCCATTGACCGACTCCGAGCGGGCAATAATCTTATTTAAAAAGAACTGCCGACCTACCATGATCGACTGATTGGTCCACGTCATCACAGACGTCGGTACGAGATAGAAGTCGTCATCCACCTGGCGCACAATGCCCGGAAACTTCTCATCCGGCGCGTCTTCGACATAAACGGACGTACCAATCAAGCGTTTTGCTTTGTCCGGTCGGAACATTCGCAACGCAGCCGCTGCCAATCCATCGCCGTAAACACGATTGTATTTGTCGACGGTGTCAAATGCTTCACCAGGATCCCGACGGCTGCGCAAACGAACGACCTGCACATCGCCAGATTCAAGCAAGGCGCGTCCGCGATTCAACTGGCGCAAGGCTTCCGCCTGGGTTTCAATCAACGGGCAATCGTTTTCGACCATCACAACAATGTCGCTCGAAAGCGCAGTCGCAAGCCCCTTGAACCCGTTCATGATGCCAAAGTTTTTTGCCTGCCCGCTGGCACGAAAACCAAACTCGGCAGCAATCTCCCGTCCCTCTTCGGTGATTTCCGGCAGAAAGATCACGCGCTCATCAAACAGCTCAAGAAAGCCCGCCTCGTCGCGATAACTTTCAAGACTTCGGCGCAGTGTTTCATAGCCGTGCCAGGATAGAACGCCGAGACCGAGCGTTCTTTTTGCAGGCGCCGGCATCACCGCCAATGCTCCGCAATCCAAGGCGTCGGGCGGACATATTTATAGATTTTCTGGCGCAGCGATCTGTTTGGCCAATTGCCATCAACGGCATCGTCGGCGTCTGGCTTGCCCGTAAAAGCGACGATGCGTGCGTCCGGCGTTAACTCCGGTGACTTAAAGAAGTTCATCGGCCAGCGCGGCAACAGTGAATGCTTGAAGCTGACACACCATTCTTTGGGCCAAAACAGCATGCCGGGAATTGTGTCGGAAATGTATTGCTGCTCGATGCGCCATTTGGCCAAAATGGCTTCCGGGTCTGCGTCGAAGTCATCGTAGATCTTGGCATATTCGTCGGCTGGAAAACGAAACACGGAAGTATTGCCAACGCCCTGGCCCGGCTGGGTCCAATTGTCGATGGCGATATAGCGTCCCGGTTCATAATCGAAGAAGTCGTCCAGACCACCGGTAATGACAAGGTCCAGATCGAGAAAAAGCACATCGCCTTCGAGTTCGGCCAGCGGGTACTTCCACACCGACAACTTGCGCCACGGCGTCCAAGCAACACGCTCTGGAATGTTGATCTCCGGCAACGGATGGATTTCGACACCTTCGGCCACTTCGCTACCATCATCGGTAAAGCAAATGATCCGCGTCGGCCGGGTCGTGTTGCGACGGATCATCGATGCCAGGCGATTGACG
>JAJFHI010000048.1 GCA_021775715.1 Hyphomicrobiaceae bacterium
CACCGGTGAGTACGGCGTGACCGACATGTATGTCGGCGTGCCAATCATCATCGGCGCAAATGGTTGCGAGAAGATCGTTGAAATCGAGTTCGATGACGCAGAGAAAGTCATGTTCGACAACTCGGTAAACGCCGTGAAAGACCTCATCGAAAGCTGCAAAGGCATCGCGCCCGAACTTGCCAGCTAAGAATTGCCAAGGAGCCGTTCTTGAACGGCTCCTTCTCGTACTCACCCATCATCGCTCCAACTTGTGCGGACGGCTCGAATGAACATTCACGAATACCAAGCTAAAGAACTCTACCGATTGTACGGCGTGCCGACACCCGACGGCCAGGCGGCTTTCACCGTTGATGAAGCTGTCAAAGCAGCCGAAGCGCTGCCCGGCCCGGTTTGGGTGGTCAAATCGCAGATCCACGCAGGTGGTCGCGGTAAGGGTAAATTCAAAGAGCCAGAAGCTGGGGATAAAGGTGGTGTCCGCCTCGCCAAGTCGATCGACGAAGTGCGCCAGTTCGCAACGGAGATGCTTGGCAACACGCTTGTTACGGTTCAGACGGGTCCGGCAGGCCGTGAAGTTAAACGCATTTATGTCGAGAACGGCTCAGCGATTGCCAACGAATTCTATCTTTCGGCATTGGTCGATCGCGCCACATCGCGCGTTGCGTTCATCGTCAGCCAGGAAGGTGGCATGGATATCGAAGAGGTGGCCCACAACACGCCGGAAAAAATTCTCACGTTGACAATTGACCCGGCCACAGGCTTTCAGGCCCACCACGGCCGCCGCGTTGCATTTTCGCTGGGTCTCAAAGGTGCCCAGGTCAAACAGTGCGTGAAGATGGTCAGCCAACTCTACAAGATGGTCGTTGAAAAAGACATGAGCATGCTCGAGATCAACCCGCTGGTTGTGACCGAAGCTGGCGACTTGATCTGCCTTGACGGCAAGATGGATTTTGACTCCAACGCGCTTTATCGCCATCCCGAAATTATGGAAATGCGCGACCTTGGCGAAGAGGACCCAGCCGAAATCGAAGCCTCCAACTACGACCTCTCGTACATCAAACTCGACGGGACGATCGGTTGCATGGTGAACGGTGCCGGTCTTGCCATGGCGACGATGGATATCATCAAGCTTTATGGCGCTGAGCCTGCCAACTTTCTTGATGTTGGCGGCGGGGCCTCGAAAGAAAAGGTGCAGGAAGCCTTCAAGATCATTTTGTCCGACGACAATGTGAAAGGCATTCTGGTCAACATCTTCGGTGGCATCATGCGTTGCGACATCATTGCTGAGGGCGTCGTTGCGGCGGCCAAGGAAATGGCGATCACAGTGCCCTTGGTTGTGCGTCTTGAGGGAACCAACGTGGAACTTGGCAAAAAGATCCTGTCGGAAAGCGGTCTGAAGATCGTCCCAGCGGACGATCTGGCCGACGCAGCAGAGAAAATCACGAGCGAAGTAAAGGCATCAGCGGCTTAATGCTTAAGTTGAAACCCGTGTCGTATTTGGCTGCTGCAGTGATCATTGCTGCGGTTAGCACATCGAGTGCGAAAGCTGACGCCGATAAGGATGTTCTGGCGGCGTTCAAGGCACTATGCACTCCTGATCTCACGAGCACAGAAAGCCTGTTTAAGACAGCTCGCTCTGAAGGTTGGGTGCCGGTAACGCCCGAAGCCGATCCGCAACTAAAAAAGATACTGTCGATGTCCCAGAGGTCGAAAGTTAAGCCGAAAAGACTCCGACCGTTGGGTAAGAAGACGAAAAATGGGCCGTTGTTCGCAGTATTGTCGGGCGTTGAATTGCAAGGACGTAAGTTCAATGGGTGTTACGTCTACGATTTTTCGGCACCTGCCCGAGTAGAAACAAAAGCAATGGCTGATTGGATCGGCACGCCGCCTACTGAATCACGCGACCACGGTGGCGTGTTCGGTGAAAGGTGGAAGCTGCCGAAAAAATTTCCTGGCTACGTGATGATCAAAAACGGCTATTACGCTGCATCAAGCATAGCCACAAAACAGATGGGGCTGACAGGCGTGGCACTTGCTGCGACTGCTGCCGCAAAGTAAAAACTTCTCGGATAGGACGCGAAAACAAAACATGGCTATTCTGATCGACAAAAAGACGAAGGTGATCTGCCAGGGTTTGACCGGTGCGCAGGGCACATTTCACACGAAACAGGCCAAAGACTACGGCACGCAGATCGTTGGTGGCGTGACACCAGGCAAAGGCGGGCAATCCCACCCGGATAAGGATCTTGCCAACGTACCGCTGTTCAACACTGTGGACGAAGCCGTGAAAGCCACCGGTGCGACAGCCAGTGCGGTCTATGTGCCGCCACCATTTGCAGCCGATGCCATCCTGGAAGCAATCGATGCTGAAGTTGAGCTGATTATCTGCATCACCGAGGGCATTCCTGTGATGGACATGGTCAAGGTGAAGCGCGCACTTGATGGTGCCAAATCACGCTTAATCGGGCCAAATTGCCCAGGTGTCCTCACGCCGGATCAGTGCAAAATCGGCATTATGCCGGGCAACATCTTCAAGCAAGGTACGTGTGGCATCGTCTCACGTTCAGGCACGCTGACGTATGAAGCTGTGAAACAGACAACGGATGCCGGTCTTGGCCAGTCGACTGCTGTCGGCATTGGCGGCGACCCGGTCAAAGGCACGGAGTTCATCGACATGCTCGATCTGTTCCTGGATGACGATGCAACTCATTCGATCATCATGATCGGTGAAATTGGTGGTTCGGCTGAAGAAGAAGCTTCCGAGTACATCACCGCGCAGGCCAAAAAGGGCCGCAAAAAGCCGATGGCCGGCTTCATTGCAGGTGTGACAGCACCTCCGGGACGCCGCATGGGCCATGCCGGTGCGATTATCGCGGGTGGCAAGGGTGGTGCCGAAGACAAGATTGCAGCCATGCAGGCTGCGGGTATCTCCATTGCAGATAGTCCGGCCTCGTTGGGTACGACGCTGTTGAAGGTGTTGAATGGATAACAATATATAAAACGAAGTTGATTGGGAGGCCGGGGCTGTGTGTGCCTAGGTTATGAGCCCACGTGCTTCTAAGACGAAACTACCCGTCCGGCATTTCGCCGGCGGCATAACTTTATTAGAGGTCCTGCATGACCCGCGAAGCGCTCAACAAGTCGTTTCTGCAAACGTCCTTCCTCCAAGGCGCCAATGCGGCATACATTGAGGAGTTGCAGGCCGAGTATGCTCAAAACCCTGGCGCCGTCAGCGACGAGTGGCGGCACTTCTTCGAAAGCCTTCGTGATCAAGATAGCGGGTCCATCGACGGGCCGCTGAATGCCACGTGGGGCACGCCGCTTGAAGAG
>JAJFHI010000049.1 GCA_021775715.1 Hyphomicrobiaceae bacterium
TGCTCGTAGCGCGCGATCGACTTGTCAAACCGCTGCGCCTCCATCTCTTCATTGCCGAAATATTTGACGGTTTCAAAGTTTAGGAGGCTGTCGATGGCCTTCGTATTGGCTTCGGTGTCGCTGTCGTTCATCTCACGGCGAATAGCGAGCCGCCATTCGGATGCTGCAAGCGTGTACCACATGAACGCACCAACGGTGACGACGACGATCAATACGTAGGTTAGGTCGAAATAGTAGAACAAGAGTGCGCAGACGAGGATCAACTCGAGCAACGTCGGCACCAAGTTAAGAATACCCATACGAATGATGAGCTCAATGGCGCGCGCCGCACGTTCCAAAACACGGCTCAAGCCGCCGGTACGCCGTTCCATGTGAAAGCGCATGCCAAGCTCGTGCAGATGGCGGAAAGTTCGATTGTTCAAAGTGCGGACGGCGTGCTGGCCAACCTTCGTGAAAAACAAATCCCGCACTTGGTTCAGAACCATCATCAAAACGCGGCCCGCACCATAGGCAAAGATCAACCCGCCAACCCCAATCGTGACCGGGTCGAGGCCGAACACGGTTGAGCCGTCGCCCTCACCGGCCAATAAGTCCGCCGCCTTCTTGTAAAAGATCGGTATACCGACAGTGACGACCTTGGCCAGCATCAAGATCGCAAATGCAAGCAGTACGCGGCGGCGCAGATCTGGTCGGTCTTTCGGCCAGACAAACGGCAACAGCCCGTAAAACACGACCCAAGGATCCTCCCGGGCGGTGAGAGATAGGCTGCTGCGATCAATGGTTGGAGACCGGTCCTGGCCGGCTGCACGTGACATGTGGGTATTATACGCGATTTGCGCGAAACGGATGCCGCGACATTTGTTGCCATGCATAACGGCCTGGACAACGCTCCACGCTACGCTACATCGTCCCGCTGACGGTCAAAATGACCTACCGTCGGGGAAGATAAAACCGCTGACAAGGATAAATCCGATTTGGATTGCGTATCTTTTTCCGGTTCGCACGAACAATCTTGCGATACTTATAACCCTTGCGGTAGTGCCGCTTCGAGATCTTCCAGAGCGTATCGCCTTTTTTGACAACGTAGCGTCCGGGAAGCGGTTTGACGAGGCGACCGGCGCGGTGGCGACACCGGCCAGAGCGCATACGGGCACGCGGGCGATGCCGCGCCTTTGGCCGCCGTTTTACATACCCGGCAACAGCCGTCCGACGCCGCGATGCCTTTCGACGACGCGATGCCTTTCTGCGGGCTGCCCGATATCTGCGCACTTTTCTCTTTGCAGCCAACCGCCGGTGCTTGGCTTGGATCTTTCTTTTTGATTTTGCCATGCGCTTATTGCTGCGCGATGTCCGGCGAACGACCTCGTCATTAACAGCGGCCGTTTCATAACGGCGCTCCGTTTGCGCTGCCGTCGTCGCCTTGTCATTCTCCTCAGCGGCCGCACGACGGCGTTCTTTTTCGCGGGCGGCCGCGATGACACGTTCAGCCTCCGCTGCCCGGTCTTTTCCTGCGGCCTGAGCCGCTGCGGCAATACGTGCTTTGTCTGCAGCACGCGCAGCCTCTGCCGCAGCACGGTCTTTCGCCAGGCGCTCTGCGGCATCACGTTCTTGTTGGCGCGCGGCCGCCAGCTCTTGCTCTGCCTTGCGCAGGGCTTCGCGTTCCTCTGCCTTGCGCGCTTCTGCAAGTCTTGCCGCTTCCTCCGCAACACGTGCTGCTTTGGCCGACTCGCTGGCCGCTGCTGCATCTGCTGCTGCTCGTTTGGCCTGCGCTTCTTGCTGAGCCTTTTGCTCAGCGGCAAGACGCGCGGTTTCTGCCTGGCGTTTGCGTTCAGCTTCCGCCAAACGTTTTTGTTCTGCCTCAGCCTCAGCCGCAACGCGCGCTTTCTCTCTCGCCTCGGCGTCAGCTTCTGCCTGCTGTTGCGCCTTGGCGGCATTCATCGCTTCTTGCGCGGCTTCTTCCGCCTCCCGCGCCATGCGCACGACCTCGTCCGTCAAATCGGGCGTCGGCTGTGCGGGCGTGACCCCGGCCACCTCTGCCTTTGACTGCGGGACAGGAACGTCTATCTGCGGTTCAGGCTCGACCACCTCAGGTGCCGGTTGGGTGTCAGGACTTAAAACATCGACATCTTCGCTGGTGGGATCTTTTGCAGCGATATCTGTCGCTGGGCCCGTTTCAAGCTCGCGAACAACCTTTTGCTGATAATCGCGGTTGGCAGCAGCAATCCACTCCGTCACATTGTCAAAAACCCAGTAAGGAAATGGGCGCGCCGCCGGATAAACCGTTGTGTCGCCCGCTGCACCGTCTGCGCCGGACACGGCGGCAGCAGTTTCTCGGGATTGCGGATCGGTCGGGTCCGTTATGGTCGGTTCCGTATCCGCAGATTGCCCAGCCTCGTCAGCGGGTGCGGGCAGAACGTCTCCCGTCCCCGGCACCGACAATTCCTTGATGACGATGCCTTGATAGTCTTGTGCTGATTTTTCCAACCACTCCCTGACGGGTGCAAAGGGGCTTACTTTTTCTTCCGCGCCGTCCGTCGCTCGCTCAGTTTGCGATGTCGCGTCGTTGGTTGTTTGCGTACTTTGTGCAACTTGGATTTCCAAGGCGTCTGCCGTCGTTTGAAATAAACCAAGGCCGTCGTCGTTGGAGTCATAGGCACGGCCATCAAAGGCCATAACAGCGATACCGGAAAAATTCTCCGGAACCGACATGACGATGTCCCGCGAACGAATGTCAGAGGCGGATGGATAATCTTTGAAACGATCGCCCGAAGGCAAGGTCGCGACAGCCGTGACATCGTGATCACCGGCTTCGAATAGATGCGAAACTTCAATTTCCCAAGTGCCGTCGCGCGACGCAATTGCCTGGCCCATGAAGTCACCGTTGGCAAGAAGCGTAACGCGTGCGCCTCCCGGGCCATTGCCTGCAAACAAGGCTCCGACTTCGCGCTCTACAATAACCTGGGAAACCTCGACGTCGGCGGGCGTGATGTCGGCTTTTGGCAAAGCGCCAAAGCCCGGTTCGAGACGACGGTTCGGCAGCACGATTTCAGTGCCGGAAGACCACCAGCCATTACCACGATCGTTTGGTGGCGCGATCAACGGCGTCGCAACAGCAACAGCGCCAGCCGCAGCCAACCCCGTCAAATAACCCCAGCTCCCCAGCATCAAACGTCACCTTCCCAATTTCCAAGATAGAAATTGTATTTACTTTTCGCGTTCTATCTTGTTTTTTTAAGTTTTAATATCAACATTGATAACTAGCTTAGCCTTAACAGCCGGGCGACACCAAGGCAGGTGCGACAACCCCACGATAACCCTGTCCTCAGGTCGCAATGTTGGTTAATCCGCGCGCCTGCCCCAAATAGGCTATGCTGGCTGGCGGTTTAGCCACGCGCCGCTGCGTGATACTTGCACGACACATTGCTGCAATAATGCGCGCGGATGCTCGCTCTGGGACGCAAGTTCGCGCCCAGACAACTCATCCGCATCATCAATTTCAAAAAGGACACCCATATGCAGGACAAGCCCGAACCAACCCAAAACACTCATCACAAAATCGAAAAGGTGTGCGTCTATTGCGGGTCCGGCAAGGGAAACAACCCAGCGTATGGGGCAGCAGCCAAGACACTCGGTCGTGCTCTAGCTGCCGAAGACATCGGACTGGTCTACGGTGGCGGCAGTCTCGGTCTGATGGGCGAAGTGGCCCGTGCCACGCTAAAAGGCGGCGGCAACGTTGTTGGCATCATCCCTTCGTTTCTCTCCGAGAAAGAGAAGATGCTGCGCGATGTCAACGAGCTCATAATCACCAACGACATGCACGAGCGCAAGAAACTGATGTATGAGAAATCGGACGCATTCGTTGCACTTCCAGGCGGCATTGGAACGCTGGAAGAACTCGTTGAACAACTAACGTGGTCACAACTTGGCCGGCACCACAAACCGATCGTCGTCGCAAACATCGAAGGCTTCTGGGACCCATTCAAAGCGCTCCTCGCTCACATGAAGGAAGACGCCTTCATTCGTGTCGGCCTTGATGTCAGCTTTACTGTCGTCGATCGCGCAGAGCAGATCGTTCCGGCCATTTTGGCCGCCGCATCAAGCGAACCCGACATCGCACCCGAAATCGCCATTACCGCGAAATTCTAACCATAATCCGTCGTTGAAGGGTGTTGGTTTTCCAGGCATCGAGCTTGCGTCGCCTTGTGCTTCCGCGTATGCCCGGTTTCAAGCGAAACCAACACAGACAGGCATTTACTTGACCGCCACTCTGTCCAAATTCGACACTCCCGAAGCGCTGGTCGCGGCCGTCTGCGCTGGCGAACGCCGTGCCATTGCAGCGGCCATTACATCGTTGGAAGCAATGTCGGCCAACGCGCCAGACATTCTCAAGGCAATGCAACCACATTTGGGCCACGCGCTCGTCGTTGGCTTCACCGGACCTCCGGGTGCCGGCAAATCGACATTGGTCAATGCGCTGATCAAGCACCTGCGCGACGCGGGCAGAACCGTTGGCGTCATCGCAGTTGACCCTTCAAGCCCGGTTTCGGGTGGTGCGATCCTCGGCGACCGCATCCGTATGACCGCGGCGCTAAACGACGACGGCGTCTTCATGCGATCGCTGGCAAGCCGCGGTGCACTTGGCGGTCTGTCACCGGCAGCGGTCCGCGTTATCGACGCATTCGATGCCGCCGCATTCGATATCATTCTCCTGGAGACCGTCGGCACCGGCCAAACCGAAATTGACGTGGCCGAAGTGACCGACGTGCGCGTCGTTATTTCCGCACCGGGACTCGGTGACGACATCCAGGCGATGAAAGCTGGCCTGCTCGAAATTGCAGACATCCTCGTGGTCAACAAGGCCGACCGTGAAGGAGCTGAACGCACCGTGCATCAGTTGATGGGCGCCCTGTCTATCCGCGCGCCTGGCCGGCCCAAGCCGCCGGTCCTCAAGACCACAGCACTTACCGGCGACGGTGTTACCGAATTGTTGGAAGCAATTGATGCAGCGGGTGCCCCTGTGATTGCCGAGGGCGTTGCCGGTCGCCGCCACCGCCGAGCGCGCTATCTCATCGCCCGTGCCGCTGCCGACGTCGTCGCCCAACGCATCCGCGACGGCCGCGACGGTGCACTCGACAAACTTGCCGACGCCGTCCTAACAGGCGAACTCACACCAAACGATGCAGCTGTGAAGTTGTTGGGGAAGTAGAGACCTAAGCAACCGCCGTCGCCTTATCGCGCATCAGTTTGTAATTGATTGAGTCCAATAGCGCTTCGAAGCTGGCATCGATGATGTTCGGCGAAACGCCAACGGTAAACCAACGATCGCCGGTCGTTGTGTCATGGCTTTCGACCAGAACGCGCGTCACGGCTTCCGTTCCAGCCGTTAGGATACGGACCTTGTAGTCCACGAGTTCGATACCGGTGATGTGCGATTGGTAACGGCCAAGGTCTTTGCGCAAGGCACTGTCGAGCGCATTAACTGGACCATTTCCCTCCGCCACAGACCATAGCGGCCGATCGCTGCCGTTGACGAACACCTTCACCGTCGCTTCGGTGACCGTGACAAGTTCACCGACGGCATTGTGACGACGTTCAACCATGACGCGGAAGCTGTCGACCGTGAAGTATTGCGGCACCTGGCCAAGCGTACGCCGTGCCAGCAATTCAAATGAAGCTTCGGC
>JAJFHI010000050.1 GCA_021775715.1 Hyphomicrobiaceae bacterium
CGCTCCTGGTCAAGTCTTATGAGACCCAACCAACCGACAACAATTTGAATGCTTTATTGGTGTTGTGCTTGCAATGCTTTGGCCGCGCACATGCACAGCGCATCTGCAAAATGCACGTTTAACTGCGGTTTTGGTTCAAAAAACCAACCGGCCATTACTTGCAGGCCTGGCAGCAGCTTATCTTATTTTTGATTCTTTGAATTCCACGTGCTTGCGGATAACCGGATCGTACTTCTTCAGTACGAGTTTTTCCGTGACGTTACGTGGGTTTTTCTTTGTGACGTAGAAGAAGCCCGTGCCGGCTGTCGATAGCATCTTAATTTTCTGTGTTACCGGCTTAGCCATCTCGGATACCTTGAGTGTTTCTACGTTGCGATTTGATGTTCAGAGAAACGCGAACATACTGGGGAACGAAGCGGTGTCAACTGGCCGTTTCGGCACGGGGCACTAAAACACGGTGAAAAACGCCATCCTCGAAGAAATAGTAAGGTACCGGCGGTGACGGATGGCCCTCAATCCGGCGACGCTCCCACTCCGCAAGCTCACCGAGGATCTTCCTTGTTATTTTCATAATGTCCAGATCCAGGAGGGCTTCCAGCGTAAACCAGTCAAGATTGCGCAATTCATCGTCAGGCGGAGGAATGCGCTTGGCTATTAGGCTGGCGTCAATGGTGAAAAAGCGCGTGTCATAGCGGCGTGGTAGCCCAGGTGGGGTGATGGCACGAGCAAAGAAATGCATGCCATTCAGGCTTGGGCGCAGACCAGCGTTGTGAAATGCCTGCCAGGATTTGAACGCGTCTGATGTGAAGTCGTCTGGGGGCGACTCGGTGGGCGTGCCAAACAATAGACCTGCTTCTTCATAGGTTTCGCGAAGGGCGGCCACTGCGATCGCTTTCGCGCGTACTTGGCTTGGCTGGCCCTTCATGTCGTGCATCAAGGGGTGGAGCGTTTCAGGCGACAGTACGCCATCGTGGGCAACGTGTGCGTCATCGTCATCCACGCGGCCACCTGGAAAGACATACTTGTTCGGCAGGAACACTTGGCCTTGACGGCGTTGGCCCATCAGAAAGCGGGGCACATCGCCAGTGCGATCGACAATGACCAGGGATGCTGCATCGCGCGGTGCGACAGTGGTCGCGGAGGCCTGAGGATTGGTCGGCGCTGCGTCGGTCATGTGGTCACAGACTGCTGTTGAAGCAAGACGCCAATTTAAACGTCTTCGGCTGGGCTGTCATCGATACCTTCGAAACCATGCATACGCAGGGCCCACTGCAAGCCGACGAGCGCGCCTTTGATAGGTGGCAATAGAGCAAGGCTCATGATCAGCAACAGCGGTAGCCAGATCACAGCGTGCACCCAGGTTGGCGGTGCATGGGACTGTTCCAGCGCAAGAACACCACCAATGATGATATGACCAACAATCAGCATTGTGAAATATGGCGGAGCATCATCTGCGCGATGATGGTGCAACTCCTCACGACAGTTCGGGCAGATATCGTTTACCTTGAGATAGGCCCGAAAAATCTTACCTGTTCCGCAGGATGGACAGCGCAACCGCGCGCCGCGGCTTAACGATTGCCAGACAGACCGTTCGGCAACGTCATCACCACGGCCTGGTGCGAACGTCACAGCAGTTTCAGCAGTGCTCGGTGTTTGTGTCATGGCCTATCTAGTGGCAGGCTGAAGTGACGTGGTCAATGTGCAAAGCGTCGCTGGTTCGGTTTTGCCACCGCGAGATGGACCGTTCACTTGCGGCCTTTATCACGCCGCCGTTTGGTTCGCGCCGCGGTGTGTGGACGGTGACGCAACCTCGGACGCGGTCCCTTGCCGAGACCTTTAATTGGCGCAATCTCTCCTTTCGTTCCGGGCGTGAGCATTTCAAACCTCAATGCACCCGCCATAGGGATTGCTTCGTCAAGGCGTACGTCGACGACATCGCCAAGACGATAGGCTGCACCCGACCGTTGACCGACAAGCGCATAAGCTTCTTCAACATGCTCGTAGTAGTCGTCGCCGAGCGTTGAAACCGGCACAAAGCCATCAGCACCAGTTTCTTGAAGGCGCACGAATAGGCCCGATCGCGTGACGCCTGAAACACGCGCTTTAAACGTTGCGCCAACGCGGTCGGCAAGGTGGTCTGAGATCAGCCGATCAATGGTTTCACGTTCCGCTTGCATCGCGCGGCGTTCAGCCTGTGAAATACCGTCGGCGATCTCGCCAAGTTTGGGCGGGTCATCTTTGTTGTAGCCGTCGTCGCCGAGCTTCAACGCGGTAATCAAAAGGCGATGGACCACGAGGTCGGCATAGCGGCGAATGGGTGAGGTAAAGTGGGCATAGCGCGTCAGGTTGAGGCCAAAGTGGCCGCAGTTATCCGGACTGTAAACGGCCTGGGCCTGGCTACGCAGAATGACCTCGTTTATGAGATCGCGCGTCGGCATTTCCTTGGCACGTTTCAGGATGCCATTAAAGGCGCTGGGCTTGAGATTGTCCGTCGACGGAATCTTCAGATCGAGTGAATCGAGAAAATCTCGCAGTGCTTTAATCTTTTCTTTCGAGGGCTTGTCGTGCGCGCGATAGATGAGGCGTGTATTCTTGCTCTCCAGCGTTTCCGCTGCTGAGACGTTCGCCTGAATCATAAATTCTTCGATGAGTTTGTGGGCGACGAGGCGATCGGGGATGTAGACGTCGGCAACGCGGCCCTTGTCGTCGAGCTTGATCTTGCGTTCGGGAATATCAAGCTCGAGGGGGCCTCGGCGTTCACGTGCCGACAATACGACTTCGTATGCAGACCACAGTGGCCTTAGAATATTTTCGACAAGAGGCACACACTTCTGTGACGGCTTGCCGTCAATGGCGTCCTGCGCTTCTTTGTAACTGAGCTTCGCGGCAGACCGCATCATGGCCCGCAAAAACTTATGGCGGACCTTCTCTCCCTTGGAATTGAAAACCATTTGTACGGCCAAGCACGCACGGTCTTCATCCTGGCGCAACGAACACAACTCGTTGGAGATTTTTTCCGGAAGCATCGGCACGACGCGGTCCGGAAAATAAACCGAGTTGGCGCGGTGCAGTGCTTCGCGATCCAGGTGCGAGCCAACCTCAACGTAGTGGGCGACATCGGCAATCGCGACAGTGACGATGAACCCACCTTGGTTGGTTGGATTTGGATCTGCTTCGGCGTGAACGGCATCGTCGTGGTCGCGCGCGTCGGGTGGGTCGATGGTGATGAGTGGCAGCTTGGTCAGATCTGTGCGCCCTTCAAGCTTCGGCGGCTTGAGGTCTTCAGTTTCCGCCAACACGCGATCCGGGAACTCATCTGGCAGGCCGTGGGCGTGAATCGCAATAAGGCTGATCTGGCGTTCGTCGTCCGGGTTGCCGAGCGCCTTTGTAATTTGGGCCTGCGGGGTTTTAAAGCGGCCGCGTTTGGCGAGATCGAAATAGACGAGATCGCCGTCTTTGGCATCACCTTCATCACCAGGTTGGATGGTCCAAGATCTCAGTGATTTGCGATCAACGGGCTCAATTGTGCCGCCGCTTTTTCGGTTCGCCCGATAGATGCCAAGTAGGCTTTGTTTTTCGCGCGCAAGTTTTTTGATGACGTAGGCGGTGAATGCATATGTCTCGTCGCTGTCAACATCAGCCGCGACCGTACCGTCGCTATCTTCATCGGCGGTGACGTTGATGCTGGCGAGCACACTATCGCCAATTCCGAGCGACCGCGCTGACGGTGTCACCGACGACTTGCGATCGACGATCAAAACATTGGGCCGCGGGCCTTCGTCGGAATTCCAGACTGTCGGTTGCGCGACCAGATCGCCATCGTCGTCATGACGGGTGATCTGTAGGACGGTAACGGAGGGCAGGCGTCCTGGCTGCTTGAGCCCCTTCCGGTTTCCGGTTAGCAGACCTTCGTTGGCCATGTCTGTGAGAAGGATTTTGAATGGCGCGCGATCGTTCCCTTTGATGCCGAACGCGCGCGAGATCTCACGTTTGCCAACCTGGCCCTGCGCTTTGTTGACGTAGTCCAGAATGGCTTCGCGGGTAGGGAGCGGGTCACCGGGCTGACGTGACAGCTTTGCAGTAGCAGAGCCCTGCTTTGGTTTGCGCGCCACCTGGGTCTCCCGGCTCAGCTCTCAGACGAAGCTTTGGATTTCTTCGCCTTGGCTGCTGGTTTCTTTGCAGTAGTTTTTTTGACTGGCGCCTTCTTCTTTGCAGCGGCTTTTTTGGCTGGAGCCTTCTTCTTTGCGGCGGTCTTTTTCTTTGCAGGCTTCTTCTTGCCAGCCTTGGCTGCGCGTTCGGCTAGCAGCTGCACTGCCTGATCAACAGTTACGTCCGTGGGTTCAGTTCCTTTTGGAACAGTTGCATTAATCTTGTTGTGGCTGACGTAGGGGCCGTAACGGCCGTCAAGGACTTGCATCGGGCCGCCCTCGATCGGGTGTTCGCCGAGGTCTTTTAAAACGGTTGCCTTCTGACGTTGGAAGCGGCCTTTGCCACCACCGGCAGCTTTTTCAGCTAACACTGTTACAGCGCGGTTGATACCAATATCGAACACATCCTGTACGGTTTCAACGTTGGCATACATGCCGTCGTGCAAAATAAACGGTCCATAGCGGCCAAGGCCGGCCGTGATTTCTTTTTTGGTTTCCGGATGCTCTCCGACAACGCGTGGCAGCGACAGCAATTTCAATGCGAATTCGAAATTGACGTCGTCGGGGTTCATACCCTTCGGAATGCCGGAGCGTTTTGGTTTTTCTTCCTTGGTGCCTTCGCCCAGCTGAATGTAAGGGCCAAAGCGGCCTGCACGCAGATTGACCGGCAATCCGGTTTCTGGATCGTCGCCCAGATGCTTGTCGCCGGCAAACGCAGACCCATTTTCATCGCCGTTTGTTGAAAACTGTCGCGTGAATCGGCATTCG
>JAJFHI010000006.1 GCA_021775715.1 Hyphomicrobiaceae bacterium
ACGCGGCAAGATGTGGGAGGCCTTCACCATGGATCAGCGCCCGGTCCTGCTGATCGACGAAATAGATAAAGCCGACATCGAGTTTCCCAACGATTTGCTGCAGGAACTCGATCGCATGCAATTTTTTGTTTACGAAACCGGAGAGACCATTGAAGCGACAAACCGGCCGATCGTCATCATCACATCCAACAATGAGAAAGAACTGCCCGACGCCTTTCTGCGCCGCTGTTTCTTCCATTTCATCAAGTTTCCCGACCCGGAAACAATGCAGGACATTATTGATGTGCACTTTCCGGGTCTAAAGGGTCAGTTGGTTAACGAAGCGTTGAAGATGTTTTACGACATGCGCGACGTTGCCGGCGTGAAGAAGAAACCGTCGACGTCGGAATTGCTCGACTGGATCAAGTTGCTCGTCAACGAAGACATCACCGCCGAGACGTTGCGCGAGAGCGATCCACGCCGCTTGATACCGCCATTACACGGGGCGCTGTTGAAAAACGAACAAGACGTGCACTTGTTCGAGAAGCTCGCCTTCATGTCACGCCGCGGTGATCGCAGCTAATTGTCTTCACACACAGTTGAACACGCCCTCAACGTTCGTCTGATCCAAAACGAACCAATGATGTGTTCAACATGCGGCGAGCCTGCAACACGACGGCAATACAATGCTTCTCGAAACGCATAATCATCTCCGATGTTTACCCTTTTTTTCGTGATTCAATCCATCATGTTCGTGAGCGCGTAAACCTAGAACCAAGGTGCGCCGTCGACGTGACCTTCAGGTCTGGTTCATGTGCCTCGCGAGATGATGCGATGATGCAAAATGCAAACAAACTTCGGAATTGGAAGATGGGCGATTTTCTTCGCAGCGGAACAATCATACTCATGGGACTGACCGTCATGGGTGCGGGAGTGTTTGTCGTTTTTTACGGCTGACAGCCTCTTTCCTATTCGGTTCACCTGAACGCGAACCGTTGCCGCCAGCCCTCGTGTATGCCAGCCAACTATTTCAAGCCACCCCCGGCGCGAATGCGTCAAATTCTCCGCACCATAACGTCTGCTACGCGCGCTTACGCCATTGAATGCTTGCAGTTGCAGTCCATCTTTGCCACATGCGATGGGGTCATCCTTTTGAGTGGTCCCCTGTGCGCATCCCAGAAATCATAACCGACAATGCCCAAGAGCTGATCCACTCAGCACGCGCGCTGCTGGACGGCGTCACAACCTCATCGCTACGCCTAGGCGTCACGGGCCTGTCGCGGTCCGGCAAGACCGTGTTCATAACTGCCCTCGTAAATGCTCTGACCGATGCATCCGCGACCCCACCGCTCATCCACATCGCATCGCTGCCAAACTTCCAGGCCTACCTGGAACCTCAACCCGACGATGACGTTCCGCGCTTTGCTTATGAAGACCATCGCGCGGCCCTAACCAGTGGCACCAATCGCACCTGGCCCGACAGCACGCGCCACATATGCCAGCTTCGCGTCACGTTGGAGTGGGATGGCGAAAGTGGCACGGCAGGTTGGTTGGGTATGAAGCGCCGACTGCACATCGACATTGTCGACTATCCTGGTGAGTGGTTGCTTGATTTGGCCCTGCTCAACCAAAGCTATCAGGATTGGTCTGAAGCAACGCTGCAAATTCTACGTACGCGACACGCCGATGTCGCTGCCAAATTCCTCAAGTTTGTCGATGAGCTGCAGGCACCCTCCTCCGTCACAAAAAGCGACGAACAAGCTGCCATTGACGGCGCCAAGTTGTTTACAGATTGCCTTCATGCCGTTCGTGCTGATGCCAACACCCAAGCCGTGCTCGGCCCTGGTCGCTTCTTGTGGCCCGGTGATCTGGCCGGTGCGCCGCAGGTGACATTCCTGCCTTTACCGCCTGCTGCTGCTAAAGAAGCCGACGATCAATTGGTGAACCTGCTCGCGCGGCGTTTCGAGGCGTACAAAACAAACGTAGTGAAACCGTTTTTCCGCGATCACTTCCAACGCCTCGACCGCCAGATTGTGCTCGTTGATGCGCTGACGCCGCTAAACCGCGGCGCACTTGCATTGCGAGACTTGGAAGAAGCATTGGAGAACGTTCTTTCTGCATTTCGTCCCGGTGCCAATTCCTGGCTGTCGTATCTTACCGGTCGGCGCATTGACCGCATTTTGTTTGCTGCCACAAAGGCCGATCACATCCACGGTCGCGAACACCACCAGCTGGAAGTCATCCTCGACAAGATCATCTCGCGTGTCAGCAGTGATGCCGACAAGTCCGGAGCCGAAACGCGTACTGTGGCGCTTGCAAGCGTACGCGCGACCAACGACGTTAAGAGACAAACCACCGACGAGATTTATCATTGTATCCGCGGCACACCGGCCGAAGGCGAACACATCGATGGCAAGCTCTATGATGGCAAGACACAAGCCGTCATCTTTCCCGGCGACCTGCCTAAGAACGCGCTTGATGTGCTGGATCCAGATTTTACAGGCCGCGGCGACTATGACTTCGTCCGCTTTCGCCCACCCGTGCTCCACTCTAATGAGGAACAGGATAGAAAACCACGTTGGCCGCACATTGGACTTGATAAAGCGTTGGCATTCCTGATTGGAGATCATCTGACATGACGGACACCCCACGCAAACCGCGCGCCTTTGAGCCGGACGCCCATGATGCCATCGTGACGGAGGCCCCGGCAGACGATGCAAATCAGACCGGCACTGATGGCGACACTCCAGACGATGCGATGCCGATGCCCGCCCCCCTTACGCGCCCTCGCCTCGGCTGGGGCGGCCTGTTGGTTGCAACTCTGTTCGCCTTGTTCGGCCTCGCAACCAGCGTTTGGTTTGCCCGCTTTGTATCCGTCACGCTGAACCGCGACGACTGGATCGGCTGGGTTGCGTGGTCACTCGTCGGGCTTGCCGCTCTTGCAGCCCTCATCCTGATCGGCCGCGAGCTTCTGGGCTTCCGGCGTCTTGGCAAGCTAACGAGACTACGCCGCGACGCCGATCGCGCTATCGCCGAAGACGATATCAAACTCGAAGCAGCCGTCGTCAGACGTTTGAAGGCGACGGCTCGCAGCCAGCCAAATCTCCGGTGGGACCTTGACCGTTTCCGCGAAGAAGAACGCCACATGCAGACACCGGGTGCCCTGCTCGGCCTTGCCGATCGCGTACTGTTTGAGACCGCCGACAAAAACGCGCGCCAGACCGTTTACCGTGCAGCGCGTCGGGTTGCCATTGTCACGGCCGTCGTTCCCGTTGCGTTTTTGGTCGTGTTGTTTGTGCTGTTTGAGAACCTCGCCATGATCCGCAGACTTGCCGGCGTTTACGGCGCGCGGCCGGGATTTTTCGGTGGCGTTCGATTGTTCTGGTGGATCATCGGCCATATCGCCGCGACAGGTATGGTGGCGCTCACGGACGACCTGTGGGGCCAGTTCTTTGGTCAGGACGTCGCGCGGCGCGTATCACGCCGCCTTGGCGAAGGCGCGTTCAATGGTGCACTAACTGCGCGCCTTGGTGTTGCAGCACTAGAGATCTGTCGGCCACTGCCGCACATCCAGACCAAACCACCGCGCGTGCGCAGCATCTTGAAAGAACTCTTCCCAGAACTCAGCGCACGAAATCTTCTGCCCGCTGGCTGGGGTGGCAAGGAGAGTGAAAAAGAGAAAGGCGACGGTGCTTAGTGCCGGTCTTGCAAGCACTAAGCCGCCTTATACAGTTCTTGCGCTTCGACGACGGTCACCTTGGCCTCGGTCGCAGCCATCAGGTCAAAGCGCAGCGTCCAGCGTTTGCCGAAACTGTGTGCGTGATTGAGGATCTGAGGCGGAAAACGCTGCTCAGGGATCGACAACACAGCGCAATGGAACAAGCCACCCTGACGCGCCATGTACCAACCAAGCGGTGCCGACAAGATGAGGCCAATCAACACCGGTGACATCCACAACACCAACTGTGGCGACGCCTCAAGACAAAGTAACGCCGCGATCAAACCCAGAACCGTGTGGCGCCAATGGAAGCCAACAGCTTCATCAAACGTCAGGCGCCCATCCTCTCGGCTCTGAGGGCTCCAACCGGAATCGCGGCCGATCAGAACCTGCACAATTGCAACCGTCTGCGTCACCATTAAAATTGGTGCCAGCAAGATTGAGAACACGGCCTCCGTGCCAACACCAGCAACCGCCCGAGCAATACCGACGTACTCCTTGGCACGCACCGTGCGACGGATTTCAAGCACGAGGCCCAAAATTTTTGGCAACAAGACAACGAACATCGTGGCGCAGAACAAGCGCAACGCCGCACCAGAATCGATCACCGGCCAAATCGGAAATAGCGTGTGCTCGTCCGTGAAATAACTCGGGATCATCTGCTGGCCCTGAAGCGCCAACATGACACCGACCACCAGAGATAAAGCCCAAATACCGGAGACAATGTAGGAGAACGCGCCCATCAACAGGTGCACGCGGCCCATCGCTGTCAGTCCCGATGACGGCAGGATTGACAAGTGTTGTAGGTTTCCCTGTGCCCAGCGCCGATCTCGCCGCACCACATCGACTAAATTCGGCGGCAGGCCTTCATAAGACCCGCCCATCGTCGGCACCATGTGCACACCCCAGCCGGCGCGCTGCAGCAGAACCGCTTCAACAAAGTCGTGACTTTGGATGTGGCCACCAAATGGTGCCAGTCCTGGCAACGGCGGCAGGCCCGCAGCGCTGGCAAATGCTTTTGTCCGGATGATCGCGTTGTGGCCCCAATAGTTGCCCTCATCGCGATGCCAGAATGCAAGACCAGCCGCAACCGATGGCCCGTAGATGTTCGCCGCATACTGCTGCAGACGTTGCAGCACTGTGCGCGCGCCAATAAGTCGTGGAACTGTCTGGATCAGCCCCGCCGTTTCGGTTTCTTCCGTGGCGTGGGCCAGCCGCACCAGCGTCTCGCCCGACATGATGCTGTCGGCATCAAGAATAACAAAATGATCGTACGCCGCACCGTAGTTTTCTACCCAGTCTTTGATGTTACCGGCTTTGCGGCCGGTATTTTCTGGACGGCGGCGGTAGTAGACCGGCATCACGTTAGAGACTTCTTTGTGCAGATACGTATAGTGCGTGCGCTCCGCCTTCCCAGCATCGTCACCGCGTGTATCGGATAAAACAAATACATCGAAGTGTCGCGCATCGCCACGCGCGGCCAGGTCTTTGGCGATCGCCTCGATGACACCGCAAATCGGACCTGCGTCCTCGTGGTAAACCGGGAACAACAAAGCCGTTCTTGTTTTGAGAGGTGTTTCGGCTGACGGCACGGGGATGGTGTCTGGGCGTTCCCCTGCCAACAAAACCAGGAAGCCAAGAACGGCGCTCATCGTGCCAAATGCGACCCAGCCGAACGCGACCGTCGACAGAACGAGGAAGACAACCTGCAATGGTGTTATCTGCGCACCCGCCATCGCAGAATAGAGCTCTGAGCCGAATGCAGCCGTAATGACGGCTGACGCAAACGCGACCGCAAAACGCGGCAGCCAGACCCGCATCCGGTTAGCTTGTCGTTGTCGCGCCGACACCACCTGTGCCGCGTTAAAATCCTGATCCGGCATCGACATCGGCGTTCGCCGCGGTGTCAGCGACGCGCGACGTGGCCCAGTCGTTCGGATGCCTGCTTTCGATATTCGCTTATTTTGAACCGATCTAGGTTTGCTCATGATCTTGTCCATCTATAAAGCCAGACTTCAGAGATAACTTTGTTGTTTTGGTTCAATCCGAGACGCAGCTCGGCCAGGTCTTTGTCGCCAGGGTCTAGAACGAACGACACGCGAACACCCTTGGTTTCGGGATTGGATTGGATGGTAAGATTCGATGTCGTGGCTCCGTAAGAGCTGATGTCGGGACGCGGCAGCGTCTCGCTCTTGCCAAGCGTATTTCCGGAGTAATCCACGATGACACGATAGGTGCCCTCGCGCGGGCCGACCCCAACACGGGTCTTGAGAACACGGGCAACGTTGGCCGCACTTGCAGCGGTAACGTCACCCCAGCACATCCGGTAGGACAACTCATGCGGCTTGCCGGCGGGAATGCCGCCCTGTGGTTTCCAGTAGGCCACGATGTTGTCATGGATTTCTTCCGTCGCAGGGATTTCAACCAACTCGACAAAACCACGACCCCAATTGCCTTTCGGTTCGATCCAGGCGGTTGGGCGGCGCTCATAACGCGCTTCGAGATCCTCGTAGTTTGCAAACGCGCGGTCACGCTGCGAGAGGCCAAAACCCTTTGGCCCGTTATCGACAAACGAACTCACCTGAAGAGTGCGTGGGTTGGTCAACGGCCGCCACAAATGTTCGCCGGCGGCGTTCAATATTGCCAGGCCTTCACTGTCATGAACTGACGGACGGAAATCCGGTGATAGGCGGTCTTGCGCGGGGCCATGCAGGTACATGCTCGTCAATGGCGCGATACCGACGTGCGCCAGATTGCGGCGCGGATAAAACGTTGCCGTTACGTCCATGTCGGCAGTGTCGCCGGGCGCGACTGTGAACGTGTAAGCGGCAGCCACGCTTTCGCTGTCGAGCAACGCGTGAACGACAATGTGCTTGGCACCGGCTTTGGGTTTTTCGATCCAGAACGCACGAAAGAATGGAAACTCCTCGCCTTCAGGGCGCGCCGTGTTGATCGCCAGACCACGCGATGACAGGCCGTACACTTGCCCGCGCGCTACAACACGAAAATAACTTGCACCCTGAAAGACCGCGTACTCGTCCATATAGGTGTCGTTGTTCAAAGGCCCATGAATACGAAACCCCGAAAAGGCCATTTTGGCATCTGCCGGCACATCGCCGATCAAAGGCCCAAACTTGAACATGTCCGGGCTCGCCATGATCGGCCGCGCCAAACCGTTATCGACCAAGGAAACATCGACCGGAACATCATAGAGAAAGCCGGCCGAGAACAGCTGGAGTTCATAGCCCAGCCCCTCGCCCTTCCAGATGGCCTTTTCCGGCCGGAAGCGAATATCGCGATACTGATCGTATGTCAGGTTCTTCAGGGCGGGTGGCAGATCAAACGTCGGCTTTCGGAACGGTGCCCGCGACAAAGCCTCTGCCAGTGATTTCAATGTCTGGCGACTGAACGGCGTCTGACCAGGTGCAGCATCGATGGCCTGCGCCTCTGTTGCCAAGCCTGACGCCACCCCGACAAGGCCGCCACTGGTGATGCCACGCATGACACCCGCCTCGACGACACGCGCAGCAGAATACAGAGCACCGGCACCGGCCGACAGCGCACCACGCCTGTCGAGATGAAGTCCGCAGGCTCTGGTCGCGACATCATCGATCTTGGAGGGGTTAGACTTGGATCCGTGCTTCATACCGCACCGCACCTTTTCCGTTGCAAATGTTCCAAAACTCGACCGTGAACTCCGGCACCGATCATCGACAACGCATCCTGAATGAATTTCCTAACTTACTATTATGGCTGAATTTTTGCGGAGAAAGCACGATGTGGCGCAACAACGCAGTGACAATACTGCTGAAATATTGCGGCGCAGCATTATTGTGCTCGGACTTACGTCAAACGGGACGCAAACCGACAGCGAACGACGTATTCCGTTAGCATAACACCGGCCAATGCGGTGCCAGTGCGCCACGCCCCCGTCGACAAAGGTTCAACGCCCAATAAAATGTTGTGACAACAACGTGAAGTCTTGGTCTTTATGTCGCGAGAACATAGGCCGGTCAGATGACCGTTTTCGCACGACGAAACATGTTTTCGTGGCGCAATTGTTAGGCATTCACGTCGCGTCCGACGCGGTCGTAATCGCACCGGGCGCTGAGAGTAGCGTGATATCTGACCGAGGATTTTGGGGCAAATAATGGCAGCAGACATGATCGCTGAGCCGGCTTTAATTGAAGCCATCATGCATACCCGGGCTCAGGTCGACTTCCTGTGGCAGTTTTTTGTCACCGTCCTGATCGCGATCTTTGCACTGTTCTTTGTCTACGATGACAAGGTTGCGTTGTTTGGGTACCCGGCCCGAGTGGCCGCGATTTTGGGGATCAGCGCGTTCGCCTATATCAACGGCAAGGCGCTCATCAATACATACGGGTTACTCGACGCGTTCCTCGTTCAATACCGCGCCGACTACGGCAGTCAAGGCAGGTTCGAGGATGCCTTCTTCCAGCGCTTTGTGCTGCTTGACCATGATGGCAGACCGAACATGGTTTGGTTCACGCACTCATTTTTCATGATTGTTGTGATCGTCAGTCTCTTGGCCCGCGAGCTTCTGCATCTAGACGCGACGCCGCGTGAGCGCAAACCAACGGTCGACGGGCGCTAACGCACCCCGTTGTCGGGACAATGCGCCGCCACTGCACTTGTACTCGGACAACTGATAATTCGTCTCGACCAATCGAGCCTATCCACAGGCTGTGGAAAAACTCGTGTCTCGCCAGCAACAAACGAATAGCACGGCGATCTTTCTCGAGTTGCCTATTCAAAACAAGTTTCTTTCTGCCTAAATTCGACCTCGTTGCAATGTGCTGAGTGCGGGCCTTCGCATTGCACGGCTGAGAGGGAAATCTCGGTGTAACAGTCACGATCTGAGTAGGCGTCTTTCTGTACTGAGTAGACCGGAGAATAGTTGAGTGATGAGCACAAAGTATCGCGTCGGCCCCTTGGGGTTTGGCGCAAGCGTTGTTGTGGGCCTGTTTGCTGCCAGTGTTTTTGCCACCAGCGCCAATGCCGCTGATCTGGGTGGTGATTGTTGCGCTGATTTGGAAGAACGCATCGCAGAACTCGAAGCAACCGCCGTGCGAAAAGGCAATCGCAAAGTCTCCCTGACAATTTCAGGCTGGGTCGCGGAACAAGTCACGTTCTGGGACGATGGCAGGGAAGACAACGTCTACGTCTCGGGCCTAGGCGAAGGTATCGCAACACATTTCAAGTTTTCCGGCACCGCGCGCATCACACCGGATTGGAGCGCCGGCTATGTGATCCAAATCGAAACGCAGACCGCAGATCCGTTGCTTGAACTCGACCAAGATACTGACGATGGCAACAGCGGTGTCTCACTGTTCCAGTCGAAGTGGTTCCTACGCAGCCAAACTTTTGGCCAGCTCAGCGTCGGTCTCCTCTCTCAAGCCTCTGACAACGCGGCTATCCTCGTCGATTCCTCTGGCACAATTCTGCAATCTAACTGGGTATTATACGAAGGCGCAGGCTTCTTCTCCAACTCAGCGGGGGCACGCGTTGGCCTGCCAAACGGACAAACGCTTCGTTACAGTGACGTTGCCTATTGCCACACAACGGGCCTTGGCACCGGTGGCGATTGTAACGGCCAACCGACAAACGCTGTGCGCTATGACACACCCATTTTCGCTGGCTTCTCGGCTTCTGCATCGTGGGGTGAAGATGATTTCTGGGATGTCGCTGCACGTTACACCGGTGAGCTTAACAGCTTCCGCCTGGCGGTCTCTGCAGCTTACTCGCAAACCACCGATGAGAATGCGCGCGCAACGGTTCTCAATTTGGATTCATCCTTCGCCCAGGTCGGCGCTTATCTACAGCACCTGCAATCGGGTCTCTTCGTCTACGGTGCCTATGGACGCGAGGACAACAATTTCAACTACCTGCTGCCAAACGCTGGTGTCGTGGCAGCACCTGACAGCGAACAGTTCTACGTCAAAGCCGGCATTCGCACGCGCCTGATGGCGGCGGGTCATACGATATTTTACGGCGAGTACGGCCAGCATGATGACCAGTTGTCCGACAATCTCCTCGACGCTGGTTTCACATC
>JAJFHI010000051.1 GCA_021775715.1 Hyphomicrobiaceae bacterium
CATCAACTGCATGATGATCGAGGCAGAGATGTAGGGCATGATATTGAGCGCGAAAATCGCCATACGCTCAACGGCACCACCAGCAAAGGTGTTAAACAGCCCGAGAATGCCACCAGCCTGTTGGTTGAAGGTTTCTGCAAAGGCGACCGGGTTGATGCCCGGAATAGGAATGAACGTGCCGAACCGATAAACAAGCAAAGCGCCGAGTGTAAACCACAAGCGCTTTTTCAGATCCTCTGCTTTCGCAAACGAGCTGAAGTTCAAATTGGCGGCAAGCTGCTCAGCAGCGGAAACCATGTCTCAATTCTCCCGACCTTTGCAACATGTGGCCCGACGCCGCGAAAGGGCGTCGCCCCCGAAAAGCCTCACGCTGTTCTCTAATCCCATGTGGTCAAGATGGGATCGCATTATCTGTTGGACAATCGGAAGCCTGCATATTTCTCGGACCTGGCGCATAATTGCCCAAGAAACGGCGCCGTCGTCGCGTTGTGCCCGACCCACTGAACCGTCGTCAGCGGGTCGGCATCGACTATTCTTACTTCTTCTTCGCAGCCTTTTTAACGGCCGTTTTGGCGCGCTTTTCTTCGTCAGCGGCCAGAACCTTCTTCTCAATCAACGTGATCGAACCGCCAGCCTTTTCAACGGCAGCTTTTGCAGCCGGTGTGACGTGATCAACTATGATACTGACTTTGGCTTTCAGTTCACCGTGGCCAAGCAGGCGCAAACCATCCTTCGCACGGCGCAGAACACCTGCCTCCACCAACATTGCAACGTCAAGTTTCTTTCCGGCATCAACACGACCGTCATCGATTGCAGTCTGCAAACGACCAAGGTTCAGTTCGTTGAATTGTTTTGGACGCCACTTGTTAAAGCCACGCTTTGGCAGACGCCGGTAGATCGGCATCTGACCGCCTTCAAAGCCATTGATCGCAACACCTGAGCGCGATTTTTGACCTTTGACGCCACGGCCACCTGTCTTGCCAACGCCCGAGCCGATGCCGCGTCCGATACGGACGCGCTTCTTGTTGGCGCCTTCGTTGTCTTTAAGTTCATTGAGCCGCATGAAACCGGCACTCCTAAGCGTAAGGTATCTGTTTAAGCCTTGTCTTCGACGGCCCTAAGCCTTGTCTTCGACAATTCGAACGAGATGCGAGATGGACTCAACCATACCGCGGACAGCAGGTGTGTCTTCCAGCGTACGACGCCGACGCATCTTGTTCAGCCCGAGGCCGATCAAGGTTTGCCGCTGTTTTGCCGGCCGCCGAATGGGACTACCAATCTGCTCAACTGTGATTGTTTTACTTGCTGCCATATCTGTTCACCTCCATTGCCGGGCGAGAGCCGCAGCAACTTTTAAACCTTCTAATAGTTTTACGCGTCAGCCGAGATGTCGGACAACGATGACGCATCACGGCGGCGCGAGACGATATCGCTAACCTTCATGCCACGACGCGACGCGATCGTGCGCGGGTTTTCCTGATGCTGGAGGGCATCGAACGTCGCGCGGATCACGTTGTATGGGTTCGTCGAACCCAAAGACTTTGCCACAACATCCTGCACACCCAGCATTTCGAAGACAGCGCGCATTGCGCCACCTGCGATGATGCCTGTACCAGGAGGCGCCGCACGAACTATAACTTTACCCGCACCGTGACGGCCGCGGCTATCGTGGTGCAGTGTGCGCGCATCGCGCAATGGAACGCGGACCAGCGTGCGCTTGGCTGCCTCTGTCGCCTTGCGGATCGCTTCCGGAACTTCGCGTGCCTTGCCGTGTCCGAAGCCGACGCGGCCCTTCTGGTCACCAACAATTACAAGCGCTGCGAAACCGAAGCGCTTACCGCCCTTAACAACCTTTGCCACACGGTTGATGTGGACCAGCTTGTCCTGGAACTCGTTATCGCGATCGTCGCGATCGCGATCACCGCGACCTCTACCTGGGGAACGTGCCAAGGTGCAGTCCTTTCCTTAAAAATTCAGACCGCCTTCGCGGGCGGCGTCGGCGAGCGCTTTCACGCGGCCATGATACAGATAGCCACCACGGTCGAAGACGACATCTTTGATGCCGGCGGCGACAGCGCGTTCAGCGAGTTTCTTACCGACAACAGCTGCAGCAGCCGTGTCAGCACCCGTCTTCAGCGCGCCCTTCAATTCCTTGTCAATCGACGAGGATGCAGCGACAGTCTTGCCGGCAACGTCGTCGATCACCTGCGCATAGATGTGCTGCGAGGAACGGTGCACGCACAGCCGCGGACGACCAGTCGATCGTGCCTTCAGTGTGCGACGAACCCGTTCTTTGCGGCGAGCCGTTGTTGTTTGACCCTTAGGCATAGTGCCAATCCTTACTTCTTCTTGCCTTCCTTACGGAAGATGTATTCGCCTTGGTAGCGGATGCCTTTGCCCTGATAAGGCTCAGGTGGACGGTATGAGCGGATTTCCGCAGCAATCTGTCCAACAACCTGCTTATCGATACCTGAGACCGTAATGATCTCTTGCTTCGCACCCGAAACTTCGACCTTCACACCGTCCGGGATCGGATGTGCAACATCGTGGCTGTAGCCAACGGTGAGTTGCAGAGCCTTGCCCTTCATAGCAGCACGATAACCAACGCCCTGGATTTCCAGAATGTGGCTAAACCCTTTGGTCACACCCTCGACGAGGTTTGCAACCTGCGTCCGGGACATGCCCCACATCGCGCGGGCCGTTCTCGAGTTGTCGACAGGTGCTACGGAAATTCCGTCATCACCCATCTCGACTTTTACGTTTTCCGGCAGCGTGAACGACAGTTCACCCTTCGGGCCTTTCACTTTTACCGTCTGCCCCGAAATTGTGGGGGTCACCCCCGAGGGGATTGCGACAGGTTTTTTGCCAATGCGTGACATTGCTTAACCTTTAGTGTTCTGAACCGTGAACTCTCGATTGCAACAATCTTAGAAGATGTTGCAGAGGATCTCACCGCCGACGTTTTCTTCTCGTGCCTTCGCATCCGACATCACACCCTTTGGTGTGGATAGGATTGCGACACCCAAACCGTTAGCAACCGTTGGGATTGCCTTCACGGCAGAGTACACCCTACGGCCCGGCTTCGAAACGCGCTTGATTTCCTTAATGGCCGGCTGACCATTGAAGTATTTCAATTCGATTTCGAATTCCGGGAACTTTCCCTTTTCTTCGACGCGAGCATAGCCGCGAATAAAACCTTCATCAGCCAGCACGTCGAGAACCCGGCCACGCAGGGTGGACGCAGGCGTCGAGCACATCGGACGACGGCGCATCTGTGCGTTGCGGATGCGTGTCAGCATATCGCCAATTGGATCGTTCATCTCAAATGTCTCCTACCAGCTCGATTTGACCATACCGGGAATACGACCTTGACTTGCAAGTTCCCGGAGCTGGTTTCGGCACATT
>JAJFHI010000052.1 GCA_021775715.1 Hyphomicrobiaceae bacterium
GACCCACTGGCACAGCGCGCCGCAGCGGCCAACAACGATGACACGATGCTCTCGCCCATGACCGGACTGGTCCGTGTTGTCGAAGCCAAAGCCGGCCAGAAGGTGAAAGCAGGCGACCGTCTAATCGTCGTTGAAGCCATGAAAATGGAGCACAGCCTCGTCGCGCCGCGCGACTGCCAAGTTGCGGAAGTGTTGTGCGAAAAGGACCAACCCGTTGATAGCGGTGCTGTACTAATTCGTTTTGAACTTGATAACCCCGCATAGGAACACGTCGATGGACAAAGTTCGTATCTATGAGGTTGGTCCGCGCGACGGATTGCAGAATGAAAAAGCAATCATCCCCACCGACTCAAAGATCGCCCTGATCAATCTGCTATCCGAAGTTGGCTTTGATACGATTGAGACCACCAGCTTTGTGTCCCCCAAATGGGTTCCGCAAATGGCGGATGCCGCCGACGTCCTCACTGGCATCGACCGCAACCCGGATGTGACATACGCCGCGTTGACTCCAAACTTGAAAGGTTTTGAGAACGCATTGACAGCGGACGTCGACGAAGTCGCAATCTTTGCCGCCGCATCTGAAACCTTCAGCCAAAAAAACATCAACTGCTCGATCGCCGAAAGCCTTGAGCGTTTTGCTCCCGTCGTCGCGGCGGCCAACGCTGAAGAGATACCCGTTCGTGGTTACGTCTCATGCGTGGCCGGCTGCCCCTACGAGGGCGATGTCGCGCCTGCTGCTGTGCGCGCCGTTTGCGAACGGTTGCTTGACATGGGCTGTTATGAAGTGTCGCTTGGCGACACGATCGGCAAGGGAACGCCTAAAACAATCGGCCAAATGCTGGACGAAGTATTAAAGGTCGCTCGACCTGAGAAATTTGCAGGACACTATCATGACACCGATAACCGGGCCCTTGATAACGTCGCGCTCAGTCTTGACTACGGGCTTCGGACATTTGATAGCGCCGTTGGCGGACTGGGCGGGTGCCCATATGCGCCAGGTGCAAAAGGTAATGTTTCGACCACAGCACTCGCCCACAAACTTGCAGAAGACGGATGGGCGACCGGTCTCGATTTCTGTCGTTTAGCTGACGCAGAACATTACCTCAAAACAGTTATCGCCACTCCCGCCGCGCGCACGCAAGGATAATCACCATGGCAGACTTTGAAACGATCACTGTCACAACCGACCCGCGCGGCGTCGCGACGCTGACCCTCAATCGGCCCGAAAAACACAACGCAATGAATGCCGATATGATCAGAGAACTCACGCAAGCGGGCAATACACTTGGCACCGACGATCGCGTCCGTGTTGTCGTGCTGGCGAGCACGGGCAAAAGTTTTTGCGCGGGAGGCGATCTCGGTTGGATGCAGGCGCAGGCCGCCAAGGACCGTGACGGCAAGAAGGCTGAAGCGCGCGCGCTGGCTGAAATGCTGTCCACACTCAACAACATGCCCAAGCCGCTAATCGCGCGCGTGCAGGGTGCTGCTTACGGCGGTGGTGTCGGCATGATGTCGGTTTCCGACGTCGTGATCGCAGTTGAAGGTACGCGCTTTGGCCTGACCGAAACCAAACTCGGCCTTATCCCAGCAACGATCGGCCCTTTTGTCGTCCGTCGCATGGGTGAAGGCTTTGCTCGTCAGGTGTTTTTCAATTCAAAAACCTTCGATACCGTCCTTGCTTTGAGATGCGGTCTCGTTGCAAAGACCTGCACGAACGATGACCTTGATGATCTCGTCGAAAAAGAAGTGGCAGCGGTATTAAACTGTGCCCCCGGTGCCGTTGCAGCCGCAAAAGAGCTATGCCAAACACTCGGCGGTGCCAACGTTTCAACGTTTATCGACCACACGATTGATGCGCTCGCCGACCGTTGGGAAAGTCCGGAAGCTGAGGCAGGCATAAAGGCATTTTTTGCACGTGAGGCCCCGCCCTGGACGGCCTGACGCATTTTAAGAAATAAGAAAACTATAAAGCCAATTCTTGATTTGAGGTGAAATTTGGCTCCCATGTTTTTGCGCCCTCAAACGCGGCGTGCATCTGGCGTCTATTTCCGGAGGTACGGTTCTTTGTCGACACTTTGTTATTGAAAGTCCAGAAGCGCTCGACAAGTTCGCCGGCCTAAACGCTCTAAAACTTTTTGACCGACAACGCCGATCTACAATCGAAGCGTTGTGCGAATCCAGTTAAACTTGTTATCCAAACACGTTCCAATTCTTCTTATGGTGATCCCCTTGTCTTCCAAACTCTTTGAACCTATCTCATTGCGCTCGCTCGAACTCTCCAACCGCATTGTTGTTGCGCCGATGTGCATGTATTCCGCAAACGACGGTACGCCAACCGACTGGCATTTCATGCATCTCGGTCAGTTCTCTGTCTCCGGTGCTGGGCTGGTCTTCGTCGAAGCAACCGGTGTTGAGGCCGTAGGCCGGATAACGCCGGGCTGTCCCGGCCTCTACAACGACGATCACGACGCAGCGTTTGCCCGCATCATCAAGTTTTTTCGGGATTACGGTAGCGCCAAGATCGGCATCCAACTCGCACATGCCGGGCGTAAAGCCTCCACGAATGTTCCGTGGAACGGCGGCACACCTTTGTCTGCTGAGAACGGTGCTTGGCAAACGGTTTCCCCGTCTGACATCCCCTATGCCGACGGTTGGCACCAACCAATGGAATTCGACGATAATATTTTTGCCCGTGTCAAAGCCGCTTTCGTGCAGGCCGCCGAGCGGGCAACCAAACTCGGCTTTGACGTCATCGAAATTCACGCGGCCCACGGCTACCTGCTGCACCAGTTCCTTTCTCCAATCACAAACCATCGCACAGACAAGTACGGCGGTTCTCTTGAAAACCGCATGCGGTTCCCGCTTGAAGTATTCGAGGCTGTGCGCGCGGTATCCGCCAACAACACACCGGTTGGAGTGAGGTTTTCTGCGACGGATTGGATCGATGGAGGATGGGATCTCGAAAGTTCGGTTGTGTTTGCCAAGGCCTTGGCCGAACTCGGTTGTGACTTCTTTGATGTATCCTCCGGAGGCACCGCGCCAGCGCAAAAGATCGTCTCAACACCCGGTTACCAAACGGGTTTTGCAGCGGAGATCCGCCGTGCAACAGGTGTCACCACGATTGCTGTTGGGCGAATTACCGATCCGATGCAGGCCGAAACCATTCTACGGACCGGCCAAGCCGACATGGTCGCGCTCGCACGTGGTGCGCTCTATGACCCCCGGTGGCCGTGGCATGCCGCAGCCGCGTTGGGCGACAACGCCGCCTTTCCACCGCAATACATGCGCACGCACCCATCGCTTCAAGGCGAACCCATTCCGGGCAACCCTCCATCACCGTCGAAATAAGTCGGCTTAGCGAGGGACGATAGATACGCAGGCGCACCGCCTCATCTATCGCCAACCTGCCACCAGGCTGAGCAAACGATTGATATCGCTCAAGGCAAACGGACCTCTGCAGTCCTAAAATTCCGCGATGGGAGCAGAGACGATGCCTTCAGTTCGCGAGCACACGCACAACACGCCGAGCGGCCATTCAACAGCATCCGGCCGTTCGGGCCACGACACTTGCGATGAGGCCCAGCGCGAGGTTGTCTCGTTTCTTTCCAATCCTGCGTCCTATTCGCCCAAATGTGAGAAGGTGGACAAGATCGAGACGCACGGAGCCGTTGTCCTCCTAGCCGGCCGAAACGTTTACAAGATCAAGCGCAACGTCCGTTACCCCTACATGGACTATTCCACGCTCGATAAACGACATCAGGCCTGCCAGGCCGAAATCAGCATCAACAAGCCACACGCACCGCAAATCTATCGTGGCGTTGTTGCCGTCACTCGTCGCCCCGATGGCCATCTTCAAATTGCTGGCGATGGAGTGCCGGTCGAGTGGGCCGTGCACATGAACCGGTTTGATCAGTCAGGACTGCTGAGCACCATCGCAAAAGACGGCAAGCTGGACCAAACCATTGTCAGGTCCGTTGCCTCCGAAATTGCGCGCTACCATTCGAGATCGAAAACAATCGTCTGTACCGACGCTGCGGAACGTCTGGGCCAGGTCGTCTCTCAAATCGAACAGGCTATTACGTCGGGGCACGGCGGTTGGCCGGAGCGTCAGTGCGCGGCCTTGCGGCGCCGGTTACGAAAGAACTTTCAGGATGTCCGTGACCTTCTGGACCGGCGTGGGTCTGCTGGATTTGTCCGCCGTGGTCATGGAGACATGCATCTCTCTAACATTGTGATGATCGATGGACACGCTGTCTTATTCGACTCCATCGAATTCGACGAGGCGCTTGCAACCACAGACACTCTCTACGACCTCGCATTCATCGTGATGGACCTTGATGCTCATGGCTATCGCCCGCAGGCGAGCCTTCTCCTCAATCGCTACCTGATCGCCGCCAACCACGACAGCGACTTGGATACGCTGTCCGCATTGCCGCTCTTTATGTCACTCCGCGCGTCTATTCGAGCCATGGTGGCGCGACAGAGGTCAGAGTTGTTATCGGATAAGTCGAAAAAAGCGGCGCTAAGTCAGGCCGAAACATACTTTGCCCGCGCCGTAGCATATCTTGAGGATGTGCCGACCAAGCTAATCGCTGTCGGAGGTTTTTCAGGCACGGGGAAATCAACGCTTGCTGCTGCACTCGCGCCATTTGTCGGCCGCGCGCCGGGCGCCATTCACATCAGAAGCGACATTGAGCGCAAGTTGATGTTTGGCGTCAACGAGACTGATCGCTTGCCGGCAACGGCCTATGACGAGCGACCAAATCGTGAAGTCTACGGGCGGATACTTTCCAAGGCAAAACGCGTGCTGGCGACCGGACACAGTGTCATTGTTGATGCCGTGTTTGCAGACAAAGTGGAGCGGGACGCCACCGCCGAGATCGCAGCGGGTGCGGGTGTTACGTTTAAAGGCTTGTGGCTTACAGCGCCGCGCGAGACGCTGCACCAACGTGTTAATGCGCGTCAGGGTGATGCGTCTGACGCCACACAAAACGTCGTTGACCGTCAACTCGCCAAAAAAATCGATGATCTGGATTGGTATGAGGTCGATGCCAGCGGCTCACCCGCAGAAACTCTGGCTCATGCGAGAGACCTGTTACACCGCAGCCAACGTGGCTGATCGCCGGACTATCATGTCGGTTCGGGACGTTCAGGCTTGGGGGCGACTTTTTTCTTCTTTGGATGAAGAGGTGGTCCAGCCTCTGGTGCCCTCAAGCGGTCGAGGTAAGAAATAATGTCTTCGATTTCGATGCGCGTCAGCCGTACGTCAGGCATCGGTGCGTGCGGTGCGATAAGCACACTACGAATTCTGTCAGCAGTTTGCGTTTGCTTGTTGGCGATACCTTTGAATGTGGGCACACCGGCTGGCACCTCTGCGGTGCTGTCCTCGGATATCACATGACAGCTGATGCACAGGCGTTCTGCAGTCGCTTGTCCGCGCGCTGCGTCCGGCAAAACGTCGACTTTTTCGTCGCTCATAGCCACGGACGAACATGCACAGATGGCCGCAAGAACGATCGTTGCACAATGGGGCTTCGTAAGCCGGGTCGGCATTTCAAACTCCCTTCAGCTGTCAAGAACCCCGCGCAAGGGCGGGTCAGGACTGAACAGAATCTAGAACACCGTTTCTCCGTCCCGTTTGATCAAGATCAATCACCGCGCCACAGAAGTTGGAGAAAGCGTCCGATCTTTTTTGCAAGCCAGTTGATCTCGATCATACGCAATTCGGCCCGCGCCTGACACCACTGGTTTATTGTTCAAGCCGCTGTGGCGGTCGGAAGGCGGAAAAAGATCGAGATGCTGGGGCCGGACGAGAACTCCTGCAAGCAGGGAAAGTAGAGCCATGAGTGCCAGTCAGCCCCCTGACGACAAAGATGGCGAACAGTTTTCCTCGCCACCCTGTTTCATGCATGAGATCGATCCGGCTTACAGTGGCTTTATGCCTGATCGCTCGCGGGCACGCGATGTTGCGCGCTGGCGCAAGGCCGAGCGCGAACGGCTGATTGCGACCCGACTAGAATTGCCGGTCCGCGAGCGACAAAAAATTTCGCACCGCATTGCCGATCAACTTGATGCGCTCATTCCAGACGTGCCGTCGCCGGTGATCAGTCTTTATTGGCCGTTTCGCGGGGAGCCTGATTTACGTCACTGGATGGGGCATGCCTGCGCCACCGGCTGGCGCATGGCGCTGCCGGTCGTGATCGCCAAGGCGAAGCCACTCGAATTTCGCGAATGGGTTCCTAATGCGGCCATGGAGCTTGGAATCTGGAACATTCCGTTTCCGGCCAATGGCGAGATTGTCCACCCAACCGTCGTCATTGCGCCACTTGTTGGATACCACCAAGCCGGTTATCGCCTCGGCTATGGTGGCGGCTACTTTGACCGGACTTTGGCGGCTTTACCCTCAGAGCCTGTCGTCATTGGAGTCGGTTATCACCTCGGCGCCATCCCCACCATCTATCCACAATGGCACGATATCCCGATGGACTGGATCGTCGCGGGCTATGATGAGCCGCGGTCACTCAAAATTCCGAGCCCAACATGACAACGACAACTGAGCAGGTCCATTCATATGCCGGGCCGGCAGTCCTGAGCTACGGTTTCCGCCCCTTTTTTCTTGCGGGCGCCGTATGGGCGGTCGTGGCTATAGCGCTGTGGCTGGCGATGCTAACCGGCCGTGTGTCTCTGCCAAGCGCAATGACTCCCCTAAACTGGCATGCACACGAACTGATCTATGGATATGTTCCCGCCGTCATAGCCGGCTTTCTTCTCACCGCCATCCCGAATTGGACTGGACGTTTGCCGGTTGCCGGCACTCCGCTCCTGATTCTTTTTCTGATCTGGATATGCGGTCGCGTTGCCGTTCTTGCATCCGCTTTAATCGGTGCGACGCTTTCAGCGGCTTTGGACCTCGCATTTCTTGCAGCGCTTGGAGCAGTCGTCGCTCGCGAGATTATTACTGGCAAGAATACACGCAACCTCAAGGTTCTGGCTGTCGTCGGTATCATGCTCGCGGGAAATGCCGCTTTTCACATCGAGGCGGCTTACGGTATTGGCGACGGTCACGGCATGCGCATCGGAATAGCCTCCACAATTTTCCTGATCAGTCTCATTGGTGGCAGAATTATCCCAAGCTTCACGCGCAACTGGCTCGTACGCGAAAACCCCGGTCGTCTGCCGACTCCGTTCAACCGCTTTGATATTGGAGTCATCTCGATGAGTGGTTTGGCGCTTGCGAGTTGGATAATTTCGCCGGATGCGAATTTGACGGCCTTGGCTTCGCTGGCGGCTGGCCTTGCCAACGTCGCGAGACTAGGCCGTTGGGCTGGCGAGCGGACATCGACCGAGCCACTCGTCGCGGTATTGCACATCGCCTTCGCGTTCGTCCCAGTCGGCTTTTTGTTGCTAGCGTTGAGTATCTGGCGCCCCGACATCCTCATATCGTCGGGCGCTCTACATGCATGGACGACGGGCGCTATCGGTCTAATGACATTGGCCGTCATGACACGTGCGAGCCTCGGCCATGCTGGCCGCGCGCTCATCGCAACGTTTCCAATCACCTTGATCTACCTCATGGCGGCAACCGCGGCGATCACCAGGCTCCTCGCCGCTTTTAATGTGTCGAGCGCACTGATGCTCTATGCTTCGGCGGCGGCTTGGGTGTTGGCTTTTTCGGGATTCGTAATCGTCTATGCCCCAATGCTGCTAAGGCGGAAACCATGACACCGAAACATTAAGGCCGGTCGAAGTCTGTATCCCGTCATCGCCTTTGAGACAGACTGAGGTGCTTTACTAAGGGAGGCTTTCTGGCTCATCGTGATCCATGAGGGATGACGGGAAATACGCACACCGAGGCACGAGCCAGCCTCAAGCTAGTTTTTAGATAACCGACCTGTCGTCGCCCGCCCAATCCGTGCGCAAATGGCTGCAAGCAGTTAAGTGCAGACGGAACGCGCCGGGGGATCTACGTCTGCTTCTCCATCAATAACTGAAATCATAAAGTCAGTGTTAGGCTTCGGGATTGGGCAACGGCCAGAAATACTCCCATTGATGACAGCAGCACTGAAGCAGGGCAGCTACATTCAATCGCAGACAAAAAAACCTTATGGTTTTTCAAGATAACCAAGGCGTGTCTCGGTCAAGCTTGTGATGAGAACCCTTCCGTCGCCGCTATCAATTCCGCCGGTCACCAACGCATAGTTACCTGCAGGATCCTGCAAGACCTCAAGTAGTTTGCCATCTCCTTCAAATCGCATGGCAAAGCCATAGCGTTGCGGTTTTGGTCGAATGGCAGCTGGTAAACGCAAGATAATTTTTCGAAGGAGAGGACTAGAAGACACTAGATCAACCACCGGTGAGCGTGGGCTAACGAGGCCCATCCAAAATGTTCCATCGGGATTTCCATTGATGTTGTCGGGAAAGCCTGGAAGATTTTCCAGCAACGTTTCCGTCTGTCCGATCTTCGGACCTGCGAGCCAGTGCTTTAGCACACGATAAGTCCCAGTTTCAGCTATGAGGAGGTAGGAACCATCTCTGCTGAGGGCGACACCGTTCGCGAAACTTAGCCCTTCCAAAACTGTCGTGGTTTGCTTCGCGCGCGGATCGTATTTCAATATTCGACCGTGGGGACCGTGCTCCATTAGATCGCGTAGCGAAGCTGGCAATGTTCCACCGTTCGCCTCCGCTCCAAACTTTGTCGATGCATCGGAAAAATAGATCGTCCCGTCACGATCGACATCGAGGTCGTTGGCAAAGCGAATAGAAGAACCATCAGATGTCGTGTTGGCCAGGACCGTTACGATCCCATCGGAGCTGATTTTGAGCAACCCACGATACGCATCTGCCGCGTAGAGTTCGCCGGCATCGGAGAATTCCATACCAAGAACGCGGCCTCCAGGATTAGCAAAAGTTGCAACTGATCCTTCGGCGATATTGATTCTAAGTATCTTCCCGGAGTGCGTCGGTAAGAAGATTGAGCCGTCTGGAGCAACGGCAGCATCTTCGGGGCCACTCTCACCATTAAGATCGACAAACTTTAACGCTTGAAGGCGCGTATTTTCTTTGAAATCGCCAACGTATCCGTTGTTCTTAGGGGCATACCACGCCACTGGATCAATGGGCACAGGCCAGAATAACAAGTAGGCCACGCCCACAACAAGTAAGCCGGCACAATAACCAATTGTTTTGTTCACGTGGTGCCTCACTAAATTGGTGGGTGGCATACTAATACTTTGCTCGTGCTACCAGATGTTGGGTCTGCCAATAGGATGCGCCTGAGCTGGGCCAATAGGCGTGATCTCTGGAATGTAATACTCCTGGACCGCTCCAGGAAATTCGTCTTACTAGTGTCGTGACCAAGACGGTCGCATTACACGAATGCTACACCACGAATAAGGGATTTTGGCTTAGTTTGTTTAGCCCGCGGCATTCACAGTAACCGAACCAGCTTTGAACATTTGTTCTACACTTGCCGTAACGGAAACCGTTATCTCAAAAACATATTAGCTAGCCATGCCTTGGACCACGGCCACAGCCCTGTTGCGGGCTCAGCAAGATAAGGAAACGTTGCTGAAATCGACTTGTCAGGCCTATCGACTCCGTCACCTACAGGTGCGCGTTTTTCATTGTTGATGTAGATTGTGTAGAGCTTATCCATTATGTCGTCGGAGAGTTTACGGCCACCACAAGTCGTGTGAGGACGGCCGGCTAATACGGAGCGTTCGATTTCTAAAAACGCATCGGTAGCGCAAGGCTTGGAAATATCGACAATCAAATTATCTTGCGCAAACGTTGTCACAAGAAGATTTGCGTCTTTCTCGTTCCAATCCGTTATTCCATCGACTGCATCATAGTACTTTATGTTTTGACGGATGCGGTCGCTGTAGAGTTGTGCATCTTGCTCACTGATGTTGGTCGTATCTTCGGTGTTATATTTATCTCGAAGGTCAGCATCATTCTTCTTACTGGACAGGAGAGTGACGTTGGTGATTTCCGGGCGACCGACACGGTCAAATCGGACGCCTGGGATATTCGAACTGTCCTGCTTGTAGGATTCAGCGGCAATAGCCAGCAGTCC
>JAJFHI010000053.1 GCA_021775715.1 Hyphomicrobiaceae bacterium
TTCGTCGTCCGTCGCCGTCTGGCTCACGCCCAAGAGGACATAAGGATTCTGCGCCATGCCGTTTCGTCGGTCCTGATTGGCCGGCCAATGCCGGGATTTACCTAGTTGTCGAGGTCACTTTCGGGTGGCGAAATCGGTGTAAAAACAGTCGCCACGCCGCTACGTCATACCCCAGAGATCGAATAATAACACACTTGGCCGGTCAGAGACCCAAAATGCCACAGGCCGCGTAGGTCGTCCGACGAGCGGCACTCATCCGGCCAGTCAGCGCACACCGACTTCGACCGTGCTTTCACATTGGAACAATTTTGCCAACGTCGCCAGTCGGCGATCAACCCGCTCTCCTGCCAAATTGGCATGCGCGCGCGGTAATTCAAGCACCAGCCGACCGTCTTTAAACTCAATCGGGGTCTCATCAACCACGCCAGGCATTCCCGCCGACAACATATGCGCCACCCGGATCGCCTGGCCGATAATCCGTGCACGTTGCAGCATTTCGTCCGAAACCGCGGATCTAAGCCGTGTCGAAAGGTGCTGGCCAGCATTCTCGCCCTTGCCTGCATGACGGAAGTAAATCGACAATGCCAAGAAAAACCGGCCGGGATGATCGATTCCGGCAAGACCTGCGTGCGCCACCATGTTGAGGCTCTGTTCGCCGCGATATTCGGGATGTGCACGCCAACCGATATCTGAAACCAAACATGCCGCATGGCGCAGCCGCCGTTGCTCGCGTGTTTCTTTGAGATCCGAGCTATTGATCAGTCCATCGGTCCAGGCACACAGCTCAAAGGCGTGCTCAACTGAGCGCGAACGCAACATTGCAAAATTCTGGCAGAATGCGATCAACGGATCGCTTTCCTGTTCACTCTTCGGCATCAGGCTGTAAAGCAGGCCCTCGCGAATACCAAACATAGAAAACACGACTTTACTGGGCGACATCTTTTTCAATAGCCGCTCAAGCACCAGCGCTCCGACCGGGAGAATCTCACGCCGCGCCCGAGACACCGTATCGATGTCAGACAGGTCGCCAGGGCTTGCGAGTTTCTTCGAAAACCGGATGACTTCGTCTGTCGCCATCTCGTATCCATGCATCGCATGCAACGGGTAGTCGGTCTGAGCCATGTGAAGCTTGGCGATGGCGCGCCACGTCCCGCCAACAACGTAAAACGGCCGACCCTTTCCGGCTTTAATCCACGGCAAGCCATCGATCGCCTTGTTGATCAGAAGTTTTGCCTTCTCCAGATCCCGCCCGGATTCATCCATCAAGCGCAGGCCACCAAGTGGCAGTGTCGTCGCATTGTTGACCTTGTCGCCGGTGATATCGATCAACTCCAAGCTGCCACCACCAAGATCGCCTGCGAGGCCATTGGCACCCGGAAAACCCATCTGGATACCGTAGGCAGCAAGGCGGGCTTCTTTCTCGCCCGAAATGATTTCGATTCTGACGCCAGATGCCTTCTCGCCACGACGAATGAAGTCCGGACCATCCTTAGCATCACGAACTGCAGCAGTTGCAATCGCGCGCAAGTTCTTGACGCCAATCACACGTGCAATGGCGCGAAATCTTTGTAGGGCCGCCAGTGCGCGAGCCGTACTTTCCTCGCCAAGTCGGCCGGTCGTCGCGACCGAACGCCCGAGCCCGCACAGGACTTTTTCATTGAACAACGCCGTCGGCGCCCGCACCGCGCCTTCGTAAACAACCAAACGAACCGAGTTTGAGCCAATATCAATCACGCCCATCGGTTCGAGTTCGGAGAACCGGCTGCGTTCGACGAACAGTTGGGTCATTGCAGTCACGGGGGTTCGTCAGTCCTTTGCGGTCACACTGAATCGGGGCGGGAAACTATCTTTTAGTGCCTCACCGCGGCCAGACAACGAAGGGTTCGTCATGAAATACTGATGCGCATTGAACGGCTCCTCGCCGTCGGCCGGTGTAATTCGAACCGAAGACCCATCAGACTTAATTTCCCAGCTTTGCTGGTTGTCTTTCAGATTTGCAACCATAATCTGGTTCAAAACCTGCTCACGCACAGTGGGGTTAATGATTGGCGTCAGGGCCTCAACCCGTCGATCGAGGTTGCGCGGCATAAGATCAGCGGAAGAAATGTAAATTTTTGCGTCATCTGATGGCAGCCCGGACCCACCGCCGAAGCAATAGATTCGCGCATGCTCAAGGAACCGGCCAATGATGCTGTTAACTCGGATATTATCCGACAAACCGCTAATTCCAGGCCTCAGACAACAAATGCCGCGCACGACAAGGTCGACTTCAACGCCAGCTGCACTTGCCGCATAGAGCCCTTCAATAATGCCCTTATCAACAAGCGAGTTCATTTTCATCCAGATCACACCCCGACGTCCGGCTTTGGCATGCGCAATCTCTTCATCGATATGCTGCATGATGCGCGCGCGAATACCGTGTGGGCTGGCCGCCATCAATTCGAGTTCTGCCGGCTCGCCATAACCTGTGACAAAGTTCATGATCCGCGTCACGTCACGCACCATGACTTCATGCGTCGTGAATAGAGACAGGTCGGTGTAGACGCGTGCCGTTTGTGGGTGATAGTTGCCGGTGCCGATGTGGCAGTAGGTAGTCAAGCCGCCACCTTCGCGGCGCACGACAATGCCGAGCTTGGCGTGTGTCTTGAGTTCGATGAGCCCATAGACAACATGCACACCGGCATTTTCCAGGTCACGCGCCCAGCGAATATTGGCCGCCTCATCAAAACGCGCCTTGAGCTCGACAACCGCAGTCACCGACTTGCCGGCCTCGACCGCCTCTTTCAGGGCCGCCACAACGGGGCTGTCGCTTGAGGTGCGGTAGAGCGTCCACTTTATCGCCATGACGTTCGGGTCGGCGACGGCTTGGCGCAAGAACTGGACCACGACGTCGAACGATTCATACGGGTGATGAACGATGAGATCCTTGGCGCGGATCGCTGAGAAACAATCGCCGCTGGCTTCGCGAATGCGTTCGGGAAAGCGAATTGAAAACGGCTTGAAAAGCAGATCCGGGCGATCTTTGACGATCAGCTGTTCTGTATCGCATACACCAAGCAGACCGTCCTTGACGAAGACTTCTTTTTCGCCCACCTCAAGCTGACCAACGACGAACTTCTGCAACGCTTTCGGCATGCGGGAGTCAAGCTCAAGCCGGATCACGTGTCCGCGGCGTCGGCGCTTCAATTGCGATTCAAATGAACGTACGAGGTCTTCGGCCTCTTCCTGCAACTCAATGTCGCTATCTCTTAGGACGCGAAAAGCCCCCTTGGCTTTGATGTCAAAGCCCGTAAACAGCTTATCAATGAACAATGAAATCACACTCTCGAGTTTCACGAAGCGGATAAGCTTGGGATCGTCCTCCGACGCCGGAAAACGAATAAAGCGCTCCAACTGACCCGGTATTGGGATGAGACCCGTCATCGTCTCTGCGTCTTTCTTGCGCTTCATGGAAACAGCAAGTGTCAGACCTCT
The DNA here is from genome assembly GCA_021775715.1 of Hyphomicrobiaceae bacterium. Lineage (GTDB taxonomy): Bacteria > Pseudomonadota > Alphaproteobacteria > Rhizobiales > Hyphomicrobiaceae > JAJFHI01. Next base: position 3,475 of record JAJFHI010000053.1, read on the forward strand.
GTTCAAAATAAACGGAAACGGATGTGCCGGATCGGCGGCAATTGGTGTCAGGATTGGGAAGATGCTTTTCATAAACACATCTTCAAGCCAGGCCACTTCAGCGCCGCTTGCATCCTCTTCATCGATAATTTCAATACCGGCTTCAGACATTTCAGCGGTCAGATCGCGCCACAGGTTCTGCTTTTGCGCGACGAGGTCTGCAACGAATGTGTTGATCTCCGTGATCTGCTGTTCCGGTGTCAGGCCATCCTGGGACAGCGTGGTAACGCTGGCCGCGATCTGGCCGTAAATGCCGGCCGCACGCACCATATAAAATTCATCAAGGTTGGACGCGGCGATCGACAAAAACCGCAACCGCTCAAGGACCGGGTGAGCAGAATTGCCCGCCTCACTCAGAACACGGCGATTAAATTGCAGCCAAGATAGCTCGCGGTTGTAATAGCGTTCCGGCCCCTCCGGGACGCTACTATCTTGGATATTGCTTGCTACAACCTGCAAATGACGCTCCTGCGGTAAACCCTTAGTCGATGATTTCCTGGCTGGCATTGCTCTCACTCCTGAACTGCATCTGTGCGGTTCACAAGGCCCAGCTGACATCACAGTTTTATGACACTATCCGACAGGAGACCAAAAGCCTGCCAAAGAACAAATTTTTCGTTACCCGCGGAACTCTTTGTCGCGGGTTACTGGCTGTTGAAGTTGTCTGACAGCCCGGCCAACGCTGCCTGAGCGACAGGCCGTGTAACGCGGCGGCGCATGGCCAGCGATAGCCGGTCGATCTCAGCCACGACGCATGCGGCGCCATCCATGGAACGCTCCATGCGAACGGCGATGTAGTCGATAAGTTGCGGTTCGACACTAAGCTGGCGATCGGCAAACAACTTAACCAAAACAGCTTTGAGCAACCCTTCATCCGGCGGCGCAATCTCAACCACCGGCAGAGCTCTTAGGCGAGACCTCAGATCGGGGAGTGCGATATCCATTTCGCCTGGTGCAGCGCGCGTCGTCAGCAGGATCGACAGCTTATGTTCCCGGGCCATGTTCAAGAGATGAAACAACGCCGTTTGATCCGCGATGCCATGGTCAAGATCCTCGACGCAAAGTGCGCCCTGCGTCTCAAAGGCACCGACAATGCTTTCAGACAGCTCTGACGCCGCAACCGTCATCGCATTCGAGCGATGGCGCCAGACGTTGGCCAGATGGCTTTTGCCGGCCCCTACCGGGCCCACGACGACGGCCGCCCAATGTGGCCATTCCGGCCACTGATCCACAAGCTGCACGGCCGCGCTGTTCGATTGACTGACGAAAAAGTCCTCAGCCTCCAGGGCAGAGCGATGGGGCAGGTCAAGGACAAGCTGGCGCGGCGCCGGAGTCATGGTGTTGCGTTCGTCCCAGGAGTGTTAGTGGCGTCAGCGTCCCGGTCGCCGTAGATCGAGCTGCCGAGATAAGCCTTCAAGCCGTGACGCACAAGCACAGCGACAGCTGCTGCAACAGGTACCGCAACAAGTACACCGACAAAGCCAAAAAGGTAGCTGAACGAGATGAGCGCAAATATCAACCAGACGGGGTGCAGGCCGACTTTTGATCCGACAATTTTCGGGCTCAATAAACCTGCGTCCAAGCCTTGACCCAATAGAAACACGCCAAGCACCATCAAAACGGGGGCAACCTCTGGCCAGAACTGCACCACGGCCAATGATGTTGCCGTCAATGTGCCAAGTGCCCAGCCGACGAACGGCACAAACGTCATGACGCCTGTCATAATGCCAATGAGTAGGCCGTAGTTGAGACCAATAAGCGAAAGCCCGATGGCGTAGATGGTGCCAAGAACTAAACACACGGTGCCCTGGCCACGAATGAAAGCAGATATCGCATCATTGATATCGGTTGCCAGCGCTCGGATATTATCAGCGTAGTCGCGAGGCAGCCACCCATCGACCTTTTCCAGCATCGGATGCCAGTCGACAAGCACATAGAATGCCACCAGCGGCGTGATCAGCATCAATGAAAGAAAGTTGAAAATCGCCAAGCCACGCGACCAGATCGAACCGGCAGCCCAGGCAGCGACGTTGCCCCAGTTTTCAGACATCCCCTGCGCTGCCTGATCGATGGCGGCCTTAACCGCCTCAAAGCGATCGCCAAGCCGCTCACGGGCCGCTGACTCAAGCATGTTGCGTAGGCCCTCGACGTGGTCTGGCAAGGCGGTTACGAGCTGCTGGGTTTGGGTGGCCAGGATCGGCACCAGGAACACAAGTAGCAAAACGATAAGCGCCGTCGCACCGACAACAATCAACAACGCCGCCAAAATGCGTGGCAAACCAGCCCGCTCAAGAAGATCGGCAAGCGGATTCACGAAGTAGGCAATCACTATGCCCGCGACAAACGGCAACAGAATATCCTGAAGCAAAGCGATCAGGAAAATGAGGACCAGTCCGGCGGCGAGCCAGAAAAGCGCTTGTCGTTCAATCCGCATGTCGTTGCCTTTCCCGTCTGCACAAAACTATTTGCAGGTATTGTAACCCGCCGATTGAAACCCTGCCGATATCTTAGCGCGCCTGGACCGTTCCCAGTTCTAAGACAACGGTTGTCCGGTTGTGCTGGATTCGGCCCCCGACATATGTCTGACCCAACTGTGCAAGTAGGCCGCCAGAGACGCAACCGTCAATGCGGCTGTGACCCAGATTAGCACCCAATTCAAGGTCCCAAGTCCAAGATCAAAGCCCTGATCTGCCAATACGGACGCTGCGAGAATAATCTGCGCAACAGTGTTAGCCTTGCTGATGATCAAAGGTTTGATGCGAACAGGTGCGCCCAACAGCCACGACAGCACAACGGCTGCAACAATCAACAAGTCGCGCGTAACAACGGCAATCACCAGCCAGGATGGCAAATACCCGCTAACACCGAGGGCGAAAAACACGCTGACGATGAGAAGCTTGTCGGCCAACGGATCGAGGTAGGCCCCAAGCTCGGTCGCCCAGTCGTAGCGCTTGGCCAGATACCCATCGACGGCATCAGAGACGCCGGCTGCGACGAACAACACAAAGGCTAGCTGCATCTGGTCAGTCACAAGAAGCCAGAAAATGACAGGCACCGAAATGACACGGGCCAGGGT
>JAJFHI010000054.1 GCA_021775715.1 Hyphomicrobiaceae bacterium
AGACCAGGCGATCTCCAGCGCGCTGGCGACCCGTTGAAGTTCATTCGCCGTTGTGTATGCATTGCTGTGATGATATCGATGCGGAATGGATGAGAGAGATGAGCTTTCGTATCTGCTTGCCCGCACGGCGCTGCGGGACCAGAAGGCATTTGCATTGCTCTATGAACGCACATCCGCGAAACTTTTTGGCGTCTGTCTGCGTATCTTGAAAACACCAAGCGATGCGGAAGAGGTCTTGCAGGAAGCCTACATCAAGATTTGGCAAAACGCCGGGCGTTACGACACCCAGGTCGCCCGACCGATCACGTGGCTTGCAACCATTGCCCGCAACCAATCGCTTGACCGGCTGCGCACGCGCAAACTGCCGGCTGTTGAGATCAAAGAGGGATTTGATGTTCCTGACCCTGGCCCAACGCCAGAGCAAAGCGCCGTGCTGACCGCAGATGTCGTTCGTTTAGAGGCGTGTCTGAGCGAGTTGGACGTTGCTCACGCCACCGCTATCCGCCGGGCCTATCTCGACGGGTGGACGTATCAACAAATTGCCGATGGCCTTAAAGTACCGTTGAATACGGTGAAAACCTGGCTCCGTCGCAGCCTGATGAAACTAGGAGACTGTTTGCGCCGATGACCGACGAGAACGGCCAGTTTGACGACGACGACCGGTGGCTTGCCGCCGAGTACGCGCTTGGCGTGCTCGATGCGAAAGAGCGCACTCGTGCGGAAACCTTGATCGGCCAGGATGCCGCATTTGCGGCCGACGTGCACGCTTGGGAAACTCGTCTCGGTCCGATGCTCGATGCCGTTCCACCGCAAAAAGTTCCTGCGCGCGTGTGGAAATCGATTGAAGCTGAGCTTCATGGTCCGGCGCATTCCGAAAACTCTGGTCTTTGGTCCAGCCTTACGTTCTGGCGCTGGATCTCGTTTGGCACAGGAACCCTAGCGGCAGCCGCAATTGCAGGCCTCGTCGTCTTGTCGAGCGGGGCGGATCTGTTGCGGCCCATCGAAAGAGCACCGTTGGTTGCAACGCTCAACGCTGACGGCGCGGTGCCCGCATTTGTCGTACAGTTTGACTCGACGCGCGGCGAACTTTTGGTGCGGGCCTCAACTGGTGACAAAACCGAAGTGCGCGTGCCTGAGCTATGGGTCATTCCCGCTGACGGCAAACCACGCTCGCTTGGTGTTCTCCCCGCTGCTGAACCCAATGCCGACGTCGGCACATCACGCATCGTCGTCCCAGATACTTTGCGCAACGAAATGCGCGCCGGCGGCACATTAGCAATCAGCCTCGAACCTGCCGGCGGCTCGCCAACAGGAGCACCGACCGGACCTGTCATCGCCTCTGGGAAAATGCTCGCGCTGTAACTAAGGACGTGATGGAGCGCCATAAATTTGCGCTTTCTAGCAACGTCCAAATTTTTTAATTTTTTCTGAAACAAAGTTTGGCCGCCGCCCGTAACTCCTTTCATCTCCGCTTCACCGGAGCGAAATTTGAAAGGAATACAGAGATGTTCAAGCCAGTTATCAAAATCGCGGCGATCGCCATGGTCGCTTTGACCCCGGTCGCACTCGTCAACGCGCCTGCCTTCGCAGAAAAAACTGTCACCGTTGGTGGCGCGCCGATGTACGCGTCAAAAAACATCATTGAAAACGCTGTCAATTCAAAAGACCACACAACACTTGTGGCCGCTGTCAAAGCTGCTGAGCTTGTCGAAACACTGAGCGGCAAGGGCCCGTTCACAGTGTTCGCACCGACAAACGCCGCGTTTGCAAAACTGCCTGCCGGCACCGTCGAAACGCTGCTAAAGCCTGAGAACAAACGACAGCTGCAGAAAGTTTTGACCTATCACGTCGTCGCAACCAAGGCGATCAGTTCCGCCATCACCAAGATGGTCAAAGACGACGGTGGTGAGCATCCTGTGAAAACGGTAAGCGGCCACAAACTCGTTATCAAAATGGCTGGCGACAAGATCGCAATCTCGGATGAAAGCGGCCAGACAGCCATGGTGACAATTGCTGACGTTATGCAGTCGAACGGCGTAATCCACGTCATCGATACCGTTTTGCTGCCGAAATAAAAAGACGAAACCGGTCATGAGCAAAAAAAGGACCGGCTGCTGATACCCCCCGTGCCGCAGCCGGTCCAACTTTTCGAGTCTATACAAATTTCCAGGAGTTCATGTCATGATGGAACGTCGATACTTTCTTTTCGGTCTCGGCGCGATCGCTGCAATTGGCACCGGCGCCGTTCTCTTGCCGACGCGCTCACGCAACACAAACTTTCAAAGTCCGACAGATGCCGCAACGCTAGGAGATGTTTTCGAAATTCAGAAATCTGATGCTGAATGGCGGGCGCTTCTGACAGAAGACCAGTTCGCTGTCCTGCGTGAGGAAGAGACGGAACGGCAAGGCTCCAGCCCGTTGCTAAACGAAAAGCGCGATGGCGCATTTCATTGCGTCGGCTGCGCGTTACCGCTGTATCGCTCGATCGACAAGTACGACAGCAAAACCGGCTGGCCGAGCTTTACGCGGTCCATTCCAGGTGCAATCGGCACCAAGCCTGACAACAGCTTGTTTGTTGCGCGTACCGAAGTGCATTGCCGTCGTTGTAGCGGGCACCTCGGGCATATCTTTGATGACGGACCTGAACCGGCGGGAGAGCGCCACTGCCTAAACGGCGTTGCGCTCGCGTTTGTGCCAGCATCCGACAAACCAAACGCCACATGAGCATGATGGGGAACTGAGGCCACGACAGGCTTAGGCGGGAGGTACGGCGCTTGCGTTCTGAAGACGCAACCTTCGGCCAGGTCATCGAACTCGCGGCTCAACTGATCGGTGGCCTACGACCGTGACACTGGCACCGGCTCAGGTGCCAAAAACAAAAAACCTAAGAGTTTGTTGTTGACCTTAACAAACGGCTCGCCGAGCTGAGACATCAAGCGCCGAGTATCGCGCGCGCATATCTCACTGGAAAACAAAAAAACCGGACCATCGCACAACTAGGCTGTCGCACAACGGTCCGGTCAAATTCGCTCATTATCAGTCGCACGTTCACCGTGCATTACTTCATCTCGACGGTTCCCATCTGCTTGAACAGCGTCAGGTAGTCCTCGAGGTGCCAGCCATCGATGATCTTTCCATCATCACCGACGTTGTAGATATCCACAGCCTGAAATGAGATCTTCTGGCCCTTACCTTTGTGCTCGCCGAAGGTTCCGGTGAAGGTGCCCGTGAACAACAGCCGCCCCATGACGCGGCCCTTCATGACATACATCTCTTCAACGGAACACTTGAGGTCCGGCACGGCAGTTCGAAACCCTTTCGATGCCCAAAGAACGCCTTTGAGGCCAGGAGGGCGGCCTTCAGGTAGGTTCCGGTCGATAAAGTTCTCCGGAAGAATGTCCTTAGCAAACTTCTCATCGCCGGAATTCCAAAACGCGAAAATCGTTAGTCCGGCATTGAGCGATTTGGCTGCCTCTTCTTTCGACAGGCCTTCGGCAATCTGCAGTTTCTTTGGCTGCGGTAGATCGCCGTCAGCGAAACAGACCGACATTGATGCAAATAGGAATAGGGGCGCCATCACCAGCGCCGCAAGTTTGTTTCTCATCTCAAGTTCCTCCAATTCTTTATTCTCAACTCATGTCTGCGAACTCAAGCTACCGACACGTATTGCGCACGAAAAAAATAGCCTTTTCATCCTAGGTTTTGACAAAGGCTGCCTGGAAAATTTAAGTCCGAAATTCAACCGTGACGAACACCAGTTCGGTGTCGCCAACATTTTCGAGATCATGAAGCAGGCTGTTTTCCGGCGACAAGTCGTAATATTGTGTGTCACCGCGAGTACAGACCGATTCCGACACTTCGCCAGCAGCATTACACGACCGCGCGACGCCGTCACTAACGGCAGTCCAGAAATACGGTCGCTCATGATGATGGGCAGGTAGGCGTTCGCCCGGCTGCAAACGAATATGCCAGATCCGCACACGCTCGTTTTCTTGCATCAGCTCTGTGCCGATCGTGTCGTTGTGGATGGCTTCAGTGAATTCGCGTTGTCGATCCGACGTCATTGTGCGACTCTCTCCTGTACTCCAGCGACCGCCAGCTTAACATGACGTGCCAGTTGCAGTATGAAAACCCTTAATGATTGCGCGATCAGGTGTCGAACGAAGACGACTGCGTTTGTCGATCAGTTCGATGATGGTATGGACGCCGTCACCGTGCTCAATTTTTTCAATCCAGTGCAACTGCGACTACGGTCCAAAACGTGCGTTCTGCGTTTCGCTGTGAGTTCTCAATCAACGTGTTCTTGCAGCCAAAGTTCCAGCAGCGCGATTTGCCATAGTTTTGAACCGCTCAGCGGAGTGATGTGGTCCTTTGGGCTGTCCAACAGCATATCGACATACCCCGGTTTGAATAGGGCACGTTTGCGCGCAGCCTCACAGGTCAACGCATCGCGAACCATATTCAACACGTCCCCCTGCAGGTACTTGAGCGCAGGTACCGGAAAATAGCCTTTCGGCCGATCAATGACTTCTGATGGCACGACACGACGCGCTACACTTTTCAAAACACCCTTACCACCGTCCGCAAGTTTCAATTCCGGTGGCACGCGGGCGGCCAGCTCAACCACTTCATGATCAAGAAACGGAACCCGCGCCTCAAGCCCCCACGCCATCGTCATATTGTCGACGCGCTTGACCGGGTCGTCCGTCAGCATGACCTTTGTGTCGAGACACAGCGCACGATCAACCGGCGTATCGGCACCAGCGTCACTGAAATGCGCTTCGACAAAGCGACGGCTGTGATCATCGTCGTGATACGCGTCACTGATGGCCTCGCAGAATCCGTCCTGGTCGCGATCGAAGAACGCAGCAGCATAGTCGCCAACAGGATCGTTGCTGCCAGCCAATGGCGGATACCAGTGATAACCGGCAAAGATTTCATCGGCACCCTGGCCGGACTGCACGACCTTGACCTGCTTGGCAACTTCTTCCGATAGTATGAAAAAGCCGACGTTGTCGGGACTGACCATTGGTTCCGACATCGCACGCACGACGTCGGGCAATGCCGTCATCATGCGATGAGAGCCGACTGGGATTTTGTGATGCCGCGTATCGAAATGTTTGGCGATGATGTCGGAATAACGAAACTCGTCGCCCGCCTCTGTATCAACCCCATCAAATCCGATTGAGAATGTGTTGAGATCTTTCTGTCCGGCCTCAGCCAACAAGCCGACGATTAAACTGGAATCAACACCACCCGACAACAATACGCCAACCGGAACGTCCGCAATCATCCGGCGTTTGACGGCCAACCGCAGCGCATCATGAACCGCATCCTGCCAATCGGCCTCGCTCATTGCCACGTCGCCCTGTTGGCGCGCAAATGGCGGATTCCAATAAACGCGATCGGTGCGTCGTCCATCGGCTTCAATCACAGCCACAGTTGCCGGCGGGAGTTTGCGCACGCCCGTCAACATCGTGAACGGTGGGGGTACGACGGCATGCCAGGTCATATAGTGGTGCAGCGCAACTGGGTCGATGCCGGTATCGAGATCACCAACCGCAACAAGAGCTGGCAGTGACGATGCAAAGCGCAACCCTTTGCCGTCACGCAACGATGCGACGTAAAACGGTTTGATACCAAGGCGGTCGCGGGCCAATACCAATCCGCCCGAGGCATGCACAGTAATGGCAAACTCAAACATTCCGTTGAAGCGTTCCACGCAGGATGATCCCCACTCGGCATACGCTTTGAGAATGACTTCGGTGTCGCTGGTCGAGAAGAATGAGTACCCCTTGGCAGTCAGCTCTTCACGCAGCTCTGGATAGTTATAGATGCAGCCATTGAAGACGAGTGTCAGACCCAGCGCTGGATCGACCATCGGCTGATGGCCCTGATCGGATAGATCAATGATGCGCAGGCGACGATGTCCAAATGCCAGTGCGTCACGTGACACAGCCCCTGCCCCATCTGGACCTCTCGACTGCATCACTTGGCTCATTTTTTCAATGTTTGAAAACGGCACAGGAGCGCCATCGAAGTGAACTTCGCCGCAGATTCCACACATGATGAAGAGGTCAAAACCGACTTACAGATCGTTCGGCGCGGTAATCACTCGATGTCTCTTGGCGAAACCCAGATCGAAAACCTTCCGGGATTAAATCACCGCGCACACCAAATCGAGACAGACAGATTATGTGCCGAAGCGGCGGTTGTTTCAAGAGTGGCATGGTGAGGGCACGCCGCAGACATGGCCGCCAAACCCGCACAAAAAAGAGCCACTCTCGCATGAGAGCAGCTCTTTATTGTCTAAACGGGTGACCCCGCATCAGAAAATTGTCCAGTCAAACAACCGAAAGCTTACGCTTCCTGAATGTTGTTGACGGCCATCTTGCCTGTGCGGCGGTCTTCAGCAGTGTCGAACTGCACTTTCTGGCCTTCAGAAAGGCCACGCATGCCAGCGCGCTCAAGGGCGGTTGCGTGCACAAACACGTCGTTGCCGCCGTTGTCTGGAGCGATAAAGCCGAAGCCTTTTTGGTCGTTGTAGAATTTAACAGTGCCCGTATCCATGGGAAGTCCTTTTTAGTCCGCGATTAAAATACAGCAAGTACACACGCGGCG
>JAJFHI010000055.1 GCA_021775715.1 Hyphomicrobiaceae bacterium
CTGGTGCTGCAGTTTTTCGTATTCCGGCAGATACAGGACCAGCCGATGCGCCAGGTTTTGGCGTCGATTGGTATTTCGATTGTGGCCGCAGATCTGATGCTTGCAAACTGGGGTGGTACGACATATCAGTTTGCCGTGCCCGATGCATTGTACGGCGCCATGAAGCTACCAATAGTTACAGCCATTCGGTCGAGTGGCGTTGAGGTGTTTCTCAAGTATCCGGTCTATCGCTTGTTCATACTCGGCTGTGCTGTCGTTGTCGGGGCTGGACTTTGGTTACTCCTAAATCGGACCAAGTTTGGCATGATCCTGCGCGCTGGCGTTGATGATCGCGACATGCTGGCAGCCAGCGGTTATAACGTGCATGTTGCGTTCGCGTGTGTGTTTGCGCTTGGCGCTGGCTTGGCCGGCCTCGCAGGTGTTGTTGGTGGCACGGCACTTTCAATTGCGCCCGGTGAAGACGTCCGCTACTTGCTAGCATCACTCGTTGTCGTGATTGTCGGGGGCATGGGATCGATTTCAGGTGCCGCCCTTGGAGCGTTGATCGTCGGTCTCGCCGAACAATTCGGCCTCTCGTATTTCCCAACCTACGGTGTCATTGTCACCTTCGCGATCATGATCCTTGTTCTCTTTGTGCGCCCGCAGGGCCTCCTGGGGAGGGCATGAGCCGTATGTCTGACGCATCGTCAAAATTAATGGACCAATTGCACACGCAGGTTGGTGTGAAACACGCAGCACTCGGCATTACACTGCTGATCTATCCGCTCGTTGCCAGCGATTTTTTCACATTTCAAATCGGCGGCTATAGCCTGATCCTAGGGACGATCGCACTGTCGCTCATGATGCTCGTTGGCTATGGCGGTATTGTTTCATTGGCGCAGTTGAGCGTCGCGGGACTGGCTGGTTATCTCGTTGCGATACTGGGAGAAAACACCTCAGGCGTTCATGGTTTTGGTTGGCCGTGGTGGGTTGTTGTGCCGACTGCCATCGCAGCGGCGACGTTCTTCAGTGGGATTATCGGCGCTGTTGCCGCGCGAACCGACGGCATCTACACGATCATGATTACACTCGCGATCTCAGTCGTGTTTTTCTACTTCACGCGGCAGAACTACGAAATTTTCAACGGCTTCACAGGATTTAGCGGCATCAAGCCACCGGTGATCTTCGGCGTCGATCTCATCGCGCCAGTTCCATTTTACTATCTGTGCCTAGCGGTAGCCGCGTCGTGTTATTTCGCTGTGCTTTACGGTAAGCGTTCGACATTTGGTTTGGCGTTCCAAGGTGTACGCGATAACGCTCGGCGCATGGAGGCGCTGGGCTTTAGTCCGTTCCTGCATCGTGTTTTCGCCCACGTTCTTGCCGGTGTTGTTGCCGGAATGGCGGGCGTCTTGCTGGTTTGGTTTGGCGGTCGAATTTCACCGGGTACCGTCGGTATCAATGTAACTATCGATATTCTCGTTATCGCTGTCGTCGGTGGGATTATTCATCCGATCGGGCCTTTTGTTGGCGCGCTTGTGTTCGTATTACTTGAGACGTTTGCGATCGACTTCATTGTGCCGGAGCGCTTCAATACGCTGATCGGTCTTGTTTTCCTGACCATCATATTCTTCTCGCCCAACGGGCTGGTTGGAATTTGGGACAGGATCTGTGAAAGCATAACGCCAAACAAGAAGGGTGAGGGCGTCTAACGTCGATAGGACAGCGAAGCAATTACAAGTTACAAATGCAGAAAACAAAGCTGAAACAGGGAGAAAAATATGAAACGCTTTGCTGTAGGGATGGGCGCTTTGGCGGTGGCCATGACAGGCCTGCTGACAGCCAACGCTGCAGACGACAACACGATTAAGATTGGCGCGTTGGCCACTCTCGAAGGGGCTTTTACGGTCCTTGGTGAAGACGGGATGCGCGGCGTTGAAATGGCGCTCCAGGAAGTCAACTACACCGTTGCTGGAAAGAAGATCGAGCTGCTGAAGGGCTCGTCTGACGCAAGCCCCGACAGCGCGATCCGCGCGACCCGCAAGTTGGTCGAGCGCGATGGCGTCAAAGTCATGGTTGGCCCGTTGTCGGGTTCTGAGGGCTTGGCCGTTCGCGACTATGCCAAGACGCAGCCCAACGTCACATTCATCAACGGAACATCAGGCGCACAGGACACGACCTTGCGTGATTCAGCACCAAACTTCTTCCGGTTCTCGACCGATGGTGCTCAGATGATGGCAGGCCTGGGCGAGTATGTTTACAACGTTAAGGGATACAAAAAGCTCGCCGTCGTTGCAGAAGACTATTCCTTCCCGTACACGCAAGTGTTCGGCATGCTCGAACCGTTCTGCCGCTTAGGTGGCAAGGCGCCTGCCAAAGCGCGCTTCTGGGTTCCGATCGGCAACAAAGACTACTCCTCGATCATTGCTGCCCTGCCGGATGATGTTGACGCGATCTTTGTCGCCCTCGGTGGTTCGGATGCTATCAACTTTCTGACACAGTATGAGCAGGCCGGTGGTGACCTGCCATTGGTCGGCGGTTCGATCACGGTTGACCAAACAGTGCTGTCTGCAAAAGGGCGTACGCGCAAGTTTATTATCGGCGTTCCATCGGCTGGCCCACTTGCCGACACCTGGGACGATCCACGCTGGAAGAAATTTGTCGCCGACTACAAGAAAGCGTTTCCAAAAGGCTTCCCATCGCCGTCATTGTTTGCCCAGTTCTACTACATCAACACCAAGGCGCTGTTGTTGGCACTTGAACAGGTTGGTGGCGATGTTTCTGATGGTGGCGTGAAGCTTCGTGCAGCGCTTTCGAAGCTCGAGTTTGACACGCCAACAGGCAAGGTGCGTTTGGACGAGCGCCGCAATGGGATCGCCAACAACTTTGTCACGGAAGTCGCAGTTGGTCCCGACGGAAATCTGATCAACAAGACGGTCAAAGTGATCGAGAATGTTAACCAGACACTGGGCGTACCATATGAGGAATTCCTCAAGTACGGGCCGGTCAGTCGTACCAACCCAGTTTGCGAATAATCTAAACTGGAACCTTAGCCAAGGACTTCAGTTCGATGTTCGGCACATTTATGTTGCAGCACGCTGACAAGACCGTGCGTCGGCCACATTATGCAGTTCGAGGCGGGCTTGGCCCCGTCCTCGAACTCAGAGGTGTCAGTAAGGCATTTGGATCTTTGGTGGCGTTGGCTGAGATTGATCTCAAGATCATGCCGGGCGAGCGCTGCGCAATTCTTGGTGCCAACGGGGCCGGTAAGACGACGCTATTTAACGCGATTTCGGGCGATTTTCCGATCTCTTCGGGTGAAGTTCGCTTGCTCGGCCAGGATGTTACCAGTCTACCAACGCACGATCGGGTTCGGCGCGGATTGCGCCGGACCTATCAAATTTCGCAGTTATTTGGGGGCTTAAGTGTTCGCGAAAATATGTATCTCGCGTGTCGCGGGATTTTGGGCCGGCGCTTTTCCGTTCTCCACCCGAAAGCCAGCGACGTTGCACTAAAAGCATCTGAAGACTTGTTGCATGCAGTCAAGCTGTACGACCAGGGCGATGCATTGGTGGCCACACTGAGCCATGGCCAGCAGCGTCAACTTGAGATCGGTTTGGCGCTTGCACACAATCCCAATCTTATTCTGTTCGACGAACCGGCGGCAGGGTTGTCACCCGCTGAACGTGGCGATCTCATTGCAATTTTGCAGTCTCTGCCCAAGCAAATCGCATTCGTCCTGATCGAGCATGACATGGATGTGGCACTGCGCGTCGCAGATCGCGTGATCATGATGCACAATGGCGAGATCTTTAAGGAGGGTTTGCCGGAGGACATCGAAAAAGATGCCGCTGTGCAGGAGCTATACCTGGGGACCCACCATGGCTGATGCGTCGGCCGTGCTTAAAGTCGAGGGTTTGAGCGTGCGCTATGGGGCGTCGCAGGCGTTGCAGGGTGTCAATTTCACGTGCGCGCCCGGCATCCATGCCATTGTCGGCCGCAACGGAATGGGCAAGTCAACACTGTGCCAGGCTATTATGGGGCTCATTCCGACACATGCGGGATCGGTGTCATTCAAAGGCCAGCGCATTACTGGTTTGCCACCGCATCGTATTGCAAGGCTTGGGATTGGCTACACGCCGCAAGGCCGACGTCTGTGGCCGTCGTTGACCGTCGACGAGCATCTCAATTTGTGCGCGATGCCAAACAGCACGTGGAGTATCGCGCGTGTCTACGAGACATTCCCGCGCCTTGCTGAGCGGCGAGGTAACGGTGGGGCGCAGTTGTCTGGTGGTGAGCAGCAGATGCTGGCAATTGCTCGCGCCTTGATCCGCGATCCAAGTGTTCTTGTGCTTGACGAGCCGACTGAAGGATTGGCGCCAGCGATCGTAGATCATGTTGTCTCGGTACTGGCGACGCTGTCAGAGAAGGAGAACGTCGCAATTTTGTTGGTTGAGCAGAATCTCGGCGTCGCATTATCCCTAGCAGACGATGTGTCTGTTATGATGAACGGCGAGATTGAGCGCACGATTGCCTCGAAAGATCTCAGGGCCGATCGCGACTTGCAGCAGCAGCTTCTCGGCGTTGGCCGCAAGAGTGTAGCTCAATAATACCGGCCTCAACACTAACCTCAGGACGACGATGCCGGAGTATTGCGTGCAACGTTCAAACGCTGTTCTGTCGTGCTGAATACCTCAAAATCAGGCGTCAAAACCTTTCAAACACTGGCTTGGGCACAACAAACGGCATTGAAACGCGATTTGAATTGCTATGTATCGGCCGAACGGCTATATGGCCCCTATCGACTAGGGCCGGATGATAGGGCAGCTACGCCTCGGATTCAAATCCAGGCGCACGTTCAGCAACCCCCACAATCGACAACCAGGGTAAGTGCGCGCCGCGTGTGTACTTGCTGTATTTTAATCGCGGACTAAAAAGGACTTCCCATGGATACGGGCACT